>NZ_JBHTVQ010000099.1:0-15531 GCF_042792855.1 Streptomyces sp. NPDC056600 | reverse complement strand
CCTCTGTCGCCCACCGTCCAGGCTTGGTGCGCTCAGCCACCGTCCGATCCGGGGTGCGCCCAACCACCGTCCCGGCCCGGCCGCGCGCGTCCGGCGGCCGCCGAGGCGGCGGAGCGCCGGCCGTAGCCCCGCGACCCGCACTCGGCCGCCGTCCGGGCCTAGGTGCGCCCGGCCGTTGCCAGTGCCTCTGTCGCCCACCGTCCAGGCTTGGTGCGCTCAGCCACCGTCCGATCCGGGGTGCGCCCAACCACCGTCCCGGCCCGGCCGCGCGCGTCCGGCTGCCGCCGAGGCGGCGGAGCACCGGCCGTAGCCCCGCGACCCGCACTCGGCCGCCGTCCGGGCCCGGGTGCGCCCGGCCGTTGCCAGGGCCTCTGTCGCCCACCGTCCAGGCTTGGTGCGCTCAGCCACCGTCCGATCCGGGGTGCGCCCAACCGCCATCCGGTCCCGGACGCGCCCAACCGCCGCCCGGGCCCCGGTGCGTTCTCCCGCTGCTCGGGCCCTGGGATCCGACCGCCCTCGGCCACCGGTGCGCTCAGCCGTTCAGGTCGCGGCGCAGCGACTCCCGCCAGAGGGCGGTGAAGCCGTCGCGGTCGACGTCCAGGACGCGGCGGAGGGCGGCCTCCTCGCCGTCGGTCCCGGCGGCCTCGTAGAGGTCGCGGACGGCCTCGTCGCCCCAGCGGTCGGCGACCAGGCGGCAGGCCAGCCAGGCGCCCTCGTAGGCCCGGCCGACCGTCCCGGCGTCGCCGCCGAAGGCGAAGTCGCCGTCGGCGGGCAGCCGTTGCGGGACGTCGCCCTGGCGGACCGCCCGGGCGAGGGCGGGCGCGGTGCGGGCGGGGTCCTGCCGGGAGGTCCGGTAGGCGGTCCAGTCGGCGCAGCCCTCCGAGAGCCACATCGGGGTGCGTGGGGTGGTGCGGGCGCGCAGCGCGACGTGCGCGGTCTCGTGGGTGAGGACGACCTGCCGCGCCTCCTCGCCGAGCGCCTGCCACGCCTCGGGGTTGACCACGACCCGCGGCGCCTCGCCCGGGGTGGTGACGGCGGCGGTGTCGCGGTAGGTCCCGGTGGGGGCGCCGAGCAGGCGGGCCATCGCGTCGGTGGAGTCCGGGACGACGATCACGGGCCGCACCCCGGTGTCCCAGGCGGCCCGCACGGCGCGTGCGGCGGTGTCCCCGGGTCCGGTCCAGGCGCCGGGGTCGGCCGGGCCGGCGGCGACCACCAGGGTGCGCGCGGTGACGGCCGTGCGCAGGGCGGCGCCCTGGTCCCAGAGCTGTTCGGGCTCCCCGGGGGCGGGCCGGTCCGCGGTGACCCGCCAGGAGCCGTCCGCGTCCCGCGCGAGGGTGAGTTCGCGGCGCGTGGTGGCGGCCTGGACGTCCCGCTCCAGCCGGTAGCGCAGCTCGGCCTCCACGGTGGCGCCGTCCGTGGCGCCGTCCGTGGCGCCGTCCGTGGCGCCGTCCTCTCCCCGCCGCGCGGTCACCCGGTAGCGCCAGGCGGCGAGCGGGAGGGCGTGCTGGGGCTTCCACAGGGCGGGGGCGCCGGTGGCCGTGAAGGCGGCGCGGTCCCCGTCGAGCAGGGCCCGTGCCCGGCGGTCGAGCAGGGCCTGCGCGTCGGGCGGGGCGGGGGCGCACGCCGCCAGCAGCGCCCCGAGCGCGACGGCGGCGCCCAGCGCCCGGTTCCTCTTCACCCGCCCGATCGTAGGCGGCCTCCCGCCCCGTCCTCACGGCCCGCCTCTCGCCCCGGCGGTCGAGGCCGGCCCGCCGGCACAGGGGCGGCCCTGGGGTCAGGGGCGGCCCCGCGGTCAGGGGCGGGTGACGGAGGCGATGGGCAGCATGCCGACCGGGTCGTAGCGGACCGCGGCGCCCGGGCGCGGGGCGTGGATGACCTGGCCGTTGCCCGCGTAGATGGCGACATGGCTGGCGTCGGACCGGTAGGTCACCAGGTCCCCCGGCCGCGCCTGCGAGAGCGGCACCTGCTGTCCCGCCGTCCGCTGCGCCTGCGAGGTCCGCGGCAGGGAGACCCCGGCCCGGCCCCAGGCCCACTGGGTGAGTCCGCTGCAGTCGAAGGCGGTCGGCCCGCTCGCGCCCCAGACGTAGGGCCGCCCCAGCGCGGTGCGCGCCGCCGCCAGCGCCGCCGCGGCCCGCCCGGAGACCGTCGTGTCCTCGCCGAGCGGCGGCAGGTCGCGCCCGGAACGGGCGGCCCGGTCCCAGGCGGCGCGTTCGCCCTCGGGCAGCGTCTGGAGCAGCTGCCGGGCCCGTCTCAGCTTCCCCTCCACGACCCGTTTCTGCGCGGTCACGTCCTTGCGCACCCGCTCGAGTTCGGCGAGGTCCGCGACGGCCTCCGCGCGCTGCTGGCCGAGTTCGCGCAGCGCCCCGCGCAGCCGGGTGAGCTTGCCGGCCTGGCGGGAGCCGATCCGGTCCAGCACCGCGGCCTTGTCGAGGTAGTCGTCGGGGTCGGAGGAGAACAGCAGGGCCAGCGACGGGTCCATGCCTCCGGAGCGGTACTCGGCGCCGGCCAGCGAGCCCAGCTGCTCGCGCAGTTCGTTGACCCGCTCCTGCTGCCGGGCCATCCGGTCCTGGGCCTGGTCGACCTCCTCGCGCAGCCGCTCGGCGCGCTCGTCGGCGTGGTTGAAGGCCTCGGTGGCCTGCTCGGCCTCGGTGTACAGCCGGTCCAGCTCGGAGCGGGCGCCTTGGGGCCCGTCCGGCGTGCCGGGGGCGGCGGCGGCCTGGGGGGCGACCCCGAAGGCGGCGGCGGCGACCGAGAGGACGGCGGCGGTGAGTCCGGCGGCGCCGGGCGCCGAGGAGGCGCGGCCCGCGGGGGCGGAGCGGCGCGGTGCGAGGCGGCGGTGACAACCCACTGAGGACCGCACTCCCTTCGAGGCCGGCGGAACGCGGGCCTCACGGCTGACGGATCGTCACCGGCTGTGACGGGACCGATCCCCACGGTGTCGGGGGAAACGCGCCAGACAGTAGCCCCGTCGCCGGGCCTCCTTCAAAGACCGTGGGGTCCGAACATGCCCGCGCCCCGCCTCTGACGCAGGTCATCGGCGGGGCGCACGGTCGACACGAGTCGCCCGGTTTCATCCGAGCGGGTGACGGCGAGGGGGTTTCGGACGGTGCGGGATCAGACCCGCACGCCGAACTGGAACGGCATGTTGCCGATCGACTCGTAGCGGACGTTCGTGCCGGTGCGCGGCGCGTGCAGCACCTGGCCGTTGCCGGCGTAGAGGCCGACGTGGTGCAGGTCGCTGTAGAAGATCACCAGGTCGCCGACCTGGAGCTGGTCCATCGACAGGCGCGTGCCGTAGCTCGCCTGCGCCTGGGAGGTGCGCGGCAGACCCACGCCGGCCTGGCCGTAGGCCCAGGAGGTGAGGCCGGAGCAGTCGAAGGAGCCCGGGCCGGTGGCGCCGTAGACGTACGGCGTACCGATCTTGGTCTGCGCGGCGGCGAAGGCGGCCGAGGCGCGGCCCGAGGCGGACTTGCCTCCGGTGAGGCCGGCGGACTTCGCGGCGTCCGCGGCCTCCTCCTGCGCCATCTTGGCCCGCTCGGCGGCGGTGAGGGAGTTCAGCAGCTTCTGGGCCTCGGCCAGCTTGGCCTGGACCTCCTTGCGCTTCTTGCCCAGCTCCTCGCGCGTCTCGGCGAGGTCGTCCAGCTTGGTGGCGGCCTCCTGGCGCTGCTGGGTGAGTTCGCGCTGCTTGTCCTGGATCTCGGCCAGGGCCTCGACCTGCTGGTTGCTCAACTGGTCGAGGGTGGACGCCTTGTCGAGGTAGTCGTCCGGGTCGGCGGAGAGGAACAGCTGCATCGAGGAGTCGATGGTGCCGCTGCGGTACTGCGCCGCGGCGGCCATGCCGATCGCGTCGCGGAGTTCGTTGAGGTCGTCCTGACCGCGGGCCACGTTGTCCTGGAGAGCGTCGATCTCCTTCTCGAGCTTCTCCTGCTTCTCCTTGGCCCCGTTGTACTTCTCGGTGGCCTGCTCCGCCTGCTCGTGGAGCTTGTCGACCTTCTCCTTCACCTCGCCCTTGCTGGGCTTGGCGGGCGCGGCCTGGGCGGAGTTGCCGCCGAGGACGACGGCGGCTGCCGCTGCGGTGGTCAGCACGGTGACACGTGCGCGGCTCGGCTGCTTGGGTCGACGGTGGGACGCCACGTGGGCGGTCTCCTTCTGCCATCAGCCGCCTGCCGGAGAGCACACCTGGCGGGCGGTGAGCCTCCGCCGTCACTCCCTCTGAGCGATCACCCGAGCGAAGGTTCGATGGCTAAACCTAGTGACCTTCTTGTGATCAGTTCAAATCCTCGTACGTAAAATCTCGCCTCCGCCTGCGAAGTTTCGCCGCAACTCACCTGCGGTGATGCCCGGATGACTGTGCGTCGCGACCGAAAACGGGCAACGGGCCCATAGGCGCCGGGATGCGACAGAAGGGACGCGGGTGCCGCGGGAGGGCTTCAGCCGCGGCTGAAGCGTTTGAGGAGCACCGCGGAGGCGACCGGCCGGGCCCCGGCGCGGGCCACCCCGTCGGCGACCTCGCGGTCGGTGGAGACGACCACCACCGGACGGCCCGACGGCTCGGCGCGCACCAGTTGGCGGATCAGCTCGTCGGCGGTGACCCCCGGTTTGGAGAACAGCACGCGCACCCCGCGCGGGGGCGCCAGCAGCACCGGCGCGACCAGTTCGGCGCCGTCGAAGACGCAGGTGACCTCGCAGTTGGTCTGCGCGGCCAGCGCGGACAACTGGCCCAGCAGCCGCAGGCGCTGCTGTTCCAGCGGCATCTGCGGATATCCGGTCTTGGTGACGTTGTAGCCGTCCACGACCAGATGGGCCTGGGGCAGCGCGAGCAGCTGGTCCAGGATGGCGGGGTCGTCCTCGGAGAGCGCCCGGGCGGCGATGTCCTTGGGCGTCATCCGGCCCGGCTCCACGGCGTCGACCGTCTCGGCCGGCCACACCGACACGGGCGGCAGGGCGAGTTCGCGGCGCAGCCCCTGGGCGGCCTCCAGCACGGTGTCCAGCAGCAGTCGGGCGCGCATGTCCTCGATGCTGCGGCCCTCCCGGACCGCCTTGCGGCCGGCCTCCAGGGCCGCCTCGGTCTCACCGAGGCGGGCCTTGAGCCGCCGGCTCTCGCTCTCCGCCGCGGACAGCTGGGCCTGGGTCTGCGCGCGCACCTCGTCGAGTTCGCCGCGGAGTTTGCGCTGCGCGGCCTCACCGCGCTTGACGTCGCTGAGGGCCGAACGCAGCTTGCGGTGCAGCGACTCGGCCTCCTTGCGCGCCGCCTCGAGCTCGGCGCGCAGCCGCTCGGTCTCGGAGCGCACCTGTTCCCTGGCGGCGGCCGCCTCGGCGCGCAGCCGCTCCAGCTCGGCCCGGGTCTCCTCGTCGGCCCGCTCCGCCTCGACGCGCTGCGCCTCCTCGCCGGCGGCGGTCACCAGCTTGACCCAGCCCGACGGGCGCAGCACGTACGCGGCGGCGGCGACGTCGAGCGGGTCCGCGGCCGGCGGCGGGGCGCCCGTCTCCAGGGCGGCGGCCAGCTCCGGCTGGGCCTCGCGGAACTTCTCGCCGACGCGCTGCCGGAACTGGCTCTCGGCCTCCAGCGCCGCCGCCATCGCGTTGCCCGCGAACTTGGCGCGCCGGCTCGGCGTGAAGCGGGCGTACTGCCGCAGCTGCGCGGGGAGTTCGGCCACGGTCAGGGAGCCGAACGCGTCCGCGGCGATCTGGACGACCCGGCGCCGCACGCCGTCGGGCAGCGGACGGTCGAGCACCTCAGCGGCGCCGTCGTCCGGTCTCCCGCCTCCGTCACCGGCCATCCGTCACACCTCGCCTGTCGTCCGTCGTCCTAGGAGCCCGGGCCGCTCCGTCAGGAGCCGGCGCCGGGCCTGTCCACCAGTTCCACCTTGTCCACCGCGTTGCACCAGCGGCAGCGGACCGACTCGATGGTCTCACTGACCACCTCGCGTTCCTCCACCGTGGGCTCGCCCGCGAGGTCGAGGTGGACGTACTCCACGACCTTGGAGGAGCGGGTGACGTCGAAGCGGGTGAGGTTGCCGCAGAGCGTGCACCGCCAGCGGGTCGTCTCGGTGGGGAGGGGAACCGTCATCGCGGGCTACGCCTCTTTCTCGTCCGGGACCGTCGTGACGCCCATGGCGGGCGTCGGAGTCCGTGCGTGTACCTGTGTGTACCGGTGGATCCTGTGCGTGGTAACCCTACGGCCATTCGCGGGCCGGTCGCTCGCGTGTCCACGGCGGCGAGGCGACGCCCGCCCGCCGCATCCGGTACGTCACACTTCGTGCATGATCCGCGACTGGAGCACGGCGTTCGCCGCGGCGGTCCGGAGCCGGCCGGCGCCCGTCACCCATGGTCTGACGGCGCTGTGCGTGCTGCTCTTCCTGATCGGACCCGCCTCCGGCCTCAACCCCCTGTACGGGACCGGCGAGGAGCTGGTCGCGGCGCAGCGGGCCTGCTTCCGGCGCTGGGGGGTGGTGCCCGCCGAACTGCTCGCCGGGGACCCTGACGCGCTGGTGACGCCGCTGACCGCGCTGTTCGTGCACGGCGGGTGGCTGCATCTGCTGGGCAACCTGCTCTTCCTCCAGGTCTTCGGCGTGATGACCGAACAGCGCATGGGCAGCGTGCGGTTCGCGCTCTTCTACCTGGGGTGCGGCAGCCTGGCGCTGGTCGGGTACGCGCTCGCCGACCCCTCGTCCGGGCAGTCCCTGGTGGGGGCGTCCGGCGCGGTGTCCGCGGTGCTCGGGGCGTTCCTGCAGCTCTTCCCCCGCGCGCGGGTCACCACTCTGCTGCCGTTCCTCTTCTTCCTGCCGGTGCGGCTGCCCGCCTGGGTGGTGCTGCCGTTCTGGGCGGGCCTCCAGTGGCTGGGCGCGGAGCGCGCCGGGGAGGGGCCCGGGGTGGCGTACCTGGCGCACCTGGTGGGCTTCGCCCTGGGGTTCGCCGCCGCTCGGACCGCGTTCCGGGGGACGACTACAGTGAATCCACCAGCGACGGCCACCCAGGGAGAGAACCAACCGTGATCACCGCGATCGTGCTCATCAAGACCAGCGTGGACCGGATCCCCGAGATCGCGCAGGACATCGCCTCCCTGGAATCCGTCAGCGAGGTCTTCTCGGTGACCGGCACCTACGATCTGATCGCCATGGTGCGGGTGCGCGAGCACGACGACCTGGCGGAGGTCATCCCCGGGCGGATCAGCAAGATCCCCGGCGTCCTGGGCACCGACACCCACGTCGCGTTCCGCACGTACTCGCAGCACGACCTGGAGGCCGCGTTCGCCATCGGCCTCGACTCCTGACCGCGGCCGGAACCGGGACCGGCGCCGAAACCGGCCCCGGGGCCTGACGGACGCCCCCGGCGGCCGGGGGCGGGAGGGACCCGCCCCCGGGCGCGCCCCGGCGCCCCGGCGCGCCGCCCGGCCGTGCGGCGCGCGAGGCGGCCGTCAGGGGGTCTGGGCGGTCAGCTCCGCCAGCGCGCCGAGCAGCCGGTCCACGTGCTCGACCGGCGTGCCCACGCCGAAGCTCGCCCGGACGGCGTCCAGCGGCGAGGCGCCGCCCGTCCCGCACTCGGCGGCCACGTCGGGGCCCTCCCCGAGGAGGCGGCGCACCAGCGGGTGGGCGCAGAACAGTCCGGCCCGCACGCCGATGCCGTAGGACGAGGCCAGCCGGTCGGCGAGGCCGGCTCCGTCGAGGCCGTCCACCACGAAGGACACCACGCCCACCCGGGCCGCGTCGTCGCCGAACAGCGAGAGCACCCGCACCCGGGGCAGGGCGGCCAGGCCCTCGCGGAGCCGTCCGAGCAGGGCCTCCTCGCGGGCCGCGAGCACGGCGAGGTCCGCCTCGGCGAGCGCCCGGCAGGCGGAGGCCAGGGCGTGCACGCCGACCACGTTGGGCGAGCCGGCCTCGTGGCGGGCCGGGCCGGTGTGCCACTCGACGTCCAGGCCGCCGTCCTCGCGCCGCAGCACCCGGCGGCTGGCCCCGCCGCCCGCCAGGTAGGGCTCGGCGGCGTCCAGCCAGTCGGTCCGCCCGGCCAGCACGCCCGCGCCGAACGGGGCGTACAGCTTGTGCCCGGAGAAGGCCACCCAGTCGACGTCCAGCTCGCGCACCGACACCGGTCGGTGCGGCGCCAGCTGGGCCGCGTCCAGCACGATCCGCGCGCCGTGGGCGTGCGCGGCGGCGGCGAGTTCGCGCACCGGCCACAGCTCACCGGTGACGTTGGAGGCGCCGGTCACGCAGACCAGCGCGGGGCCGTCGTCCTCGCGCGCGGCGAGCGCCTCCTCCAGCCGGGCCACGGCCTCGGCGGGGGACGCCGGGGCGTCCAGGAAGGTCACCTCGGCGCCGCGCCAGGGCAGCAGTGCCGCGTGGTGCTCGGTCTCGAAGACGTAGACGCGGCAGCCGTCCGGCAGGGCGGAGGCCAGCAGGTTGAGGGAGTCGGTGGTGGCGCGGGTGAAGACGACCTGGTCGTCCTCGCGGCAGTCGAGGAACCGGGCCACCGTCTCGCGGGCGTCCTCGAAGAGCTCGGTGGACAGCCGGGACAGGTGTCCCGCGCCCCGGTGGACGCTTCCGTAGAACGGCGCGTACTCGGCGACCTCGTCCCACACCTGCCGCAGCACCGGCGCGCTGGCGGCCTGGTCGAGCGCGGCGTACGGCACGCGCCGGCCGTCGGCCAGCGGCACGGTGACGTCCAGGCCCAGCACCGGCAGCGGCTCGGGGAGCCCGGCGAGCTCCTCGGCGGGCGCGGCGCAGGCGGTGGCGTCGGCGGCGGTCGCGGCGCCGGTGCTCGCGGCAGCGGTGGCGGTGCCGGTCACGGTGGCGGCGGGGACGGAGGCCGTGGCGCCGGCGGAGGCCGCACGGACGGCGGCCGCGGAGCGGGCGGCGGAGACGGAGCGGCGGGCGGTGCGGACGGCGGTGGTGGAAGCAGACACGACGAACTCCTGTGAGCCAGTCCGCGCATCCCGGCGGGCGGCGGCACGCGAGCGGCAGCCGGGTCGCCGGTGGACGGCGTCCCGGCCGGCTCGGCGGCGACACGGGCCGACGGGCGCGGACACGGAAGGAAAGGGGGGAAGGACGCGGCTCGAAGGCCTGCCCGACGGGGCGCACCGCGCAGAGCGGCGTGGAAAAGGGGAGCGCCCCGGGCGGTCAGGCCCGTCGCATTCGTCGGCTCATGAAAATCTCCTCGGCGACCAGGACCCCTGACGTCGCGAGAGGTCCGCGCTTGCCATGGACCTTGCTGTCCACGGCCTGGTCCTCACCCGGGGCACCCCGCCACGGACGGAGGGTTGCCGGACAGCCGGCCGGGGCCTGATGGCTGTCACTCGTGACCTGCTCCGCATCCTGCCACAGCGCGCGCACGCACGCGAGGCGCGGTCCGGCATACGGACCGCGCCTCGCACAGCTGTACCCAACCGCCCTGGTGGGCTCAGGCGTTGCTGGCCATGACCCACCGCTCCAGGGTCTGCCGGGCGGCCCCGGAGTCGAGGGAGTGCGCGGCCCGGTCCATGCCGGCCCGGATCTGCTCGGCGAGCGTCCCCTCCCCCGGCTCCAGGGCCACCAGCGCGGCCGCGGAGTTCAGCAGGACGGCGTCGCGCACCGGCCCCTGCTCGCCGGCCAGCAGGCGGCGGGCGACGTCGGCGTTGTGCGACGGGTCGCCGCCTCGCAGCGCCTCGATCGGGGAGTACGCGACGCCCACGTCACGGGGGTCGAAGAGCTCCTCGCGGACCTGCCCGTCGCGCACCACCCACACCCGGGAGGGCCCGGTGACGGTGAGCTCGTCCAGGCCGTCCTCGCCGCGGAAGAGCAGCGCGCTGTTGCCCGCCTCGGCGAAGACGCCCGCCATGATGGGCGCCATCCGCAGGTCGGCCACCCCGATGGCCTGCGCCTTGACGCGGGCCGGGTTGGTCAGCGGGCCGAGGAAGTTGAAGGTGGTGCGGATCCCCAACTGCCCGCGCGCGGGGGCCACGTGGCGCAGCGCCGGGTGGAACTTCACCGCGAAGCAGAAGGTGATGCCGGCCTCCTCGGCGACCTCGGCCACCCGCTGCGGGGTCAGCTCCAGGTTGACGCCCAGCTTCTCCAGCACGTCGGAGGCTCCGCTGGCGGAGGAGGCCGCCCGGTTGCCGTGCTTGACGACCTTCACCCCGGCGCCCGCCACCACGATCGCGGACATGGTGGAGATGTTGACCGTCTTGGCGCCGTCGCCGCCGGTGCCCACGATGTCCACGGCCGGGCCGGCCACGTCGATCACCCGGGCGTGGGCGTACATCGCCCGCACCAGGCCGGTGATCTCCTCGACGGTCTCGCCCTTGGCTCTCAGTGCGACCGCGAAGCCCGCGATCTGGGCGTCGGTGGCCTCGCCGCGCATGATGCGGTCCAGGGCCCAGAAGGTGTCCTCGGCGCTCTGGTCGCGGCCCTCCAGCAGACCGTTGAGGACGGCCGGCCAGGAACGGCCCGCCGCGTTGTCGCCTCCAGCGGGGGTCACAGCGCTCATCTGCCGCTCCTGATCGTCTCGGTCCGGCGGCCCCCCGGGCCGCGGGTTCACGTGGCGCCCCGGTCCACGGGGCACTTCCCACCCTATCGATCCCGGGAACGGCGAAGAGCCCCGTCCGGGTGACGGACGGGGCTCCTGCCGTGGCGATCAGTTGATCAGTCGGCGACCGGGGTGGCGGACCCGGTCACTCAGTGGTGACCGTGGCCGGCCTCGATCTCCTTGAACTCCTCCAGCGTGGGCTTCTCGATCTGGTTGCCCTCGCCGTAGTACGCGCGGCTCAGCTTGGCGCGCACCTTCTCCGACGCCTTCACCTTGCGCTCGACGCCGTTCTCGTCGACCGCCGGGCCGATCTCGGCCGGCTTGTACTGCTCGTGCGCGGTGAGGGTGTGCAGCTGCTCCTGCGAGAGGGGCTCGTGCACCTCGATGAACTCACCGTGCGGCAGGCGCTTGATGATGCCGGTCTCGCGGCCGTGCAGCACCTTCTCCTTGTCCCGGCGCTGCAAGCCGAGGCAGATGCGCTTGGTCGCGATGAACACCAGCACCGGCACCACGAACATGCCGATCCGGACGAACCAGGTGATCGCGTTGATCGACAGGTGGAAGTGGGTCGCCCAGAGGTCGTTGCCACCGCCGACGAGGAGCACGAAGTACAGCGCGATCCAGGCGGCGCCGAACGCGGTGCGCGTCGGGGCGTTGCGCGGGCGGTCCAGGATGTGGTGCTCGCGCTTGTCGCCGGTGATCCAGGACTCGATGAACGGGTAGACCGCGATCGCGACCAGGACCAGACCGAAGACCAGCAGCGGGATGAAGACGCCCAGGACCAGGGTGTGGCCCCAGAAGTTGATCTCCCAGCCCGGCATGATGCGGATCAGGCCCTCGGAGAAGCCCATGTACCAGTCGGGCTGCGCGTTGGTGGACACCTGGTCCGGCCGGTAGGGGCCGATCGCCCAGATCGGGTTGATCGTGGCGATCGCGGAGATGACCGCGACCACACCGAACACCAGGAAGAAGAAGCCGCCGGCCTTCGCCATGTACACCGGCAGGAGCGGCATGCCCACGACGTTCTTCTCGGTCCGGCCGGGACCCGCGAACTGGGTGTGCTTGTGGTAGAAGACCAGGATCAGGTGCGCCACCATCAGGCCCAGCATGATGCCCGGCAGCAGCAGGATGTGGATCGAGTAGAAGCGGGCGATGATGTCGTCGCCCGGGAACTCGCCGCCGAAGAGGAACATCGACAGGTACGTGCCGACGATCGGCACGGACAGGATCGCACCCTGCATGAAGCGGATACCGGTGCCGGAGAGCAGGTCGTCCGGGAGCGAGTAACCGGTGAAACCGGTGAACATGCCCAGGGCGAACAGCAGGAAGCCGAACAGCCAGTTGACCTCACGCGGCTTGCGGAACGCGCCGGTGAAGAACACGCGCATCATGTGGACGAACATGCCGGCCAGGAAGACCAGCGCCGCCCAGTGGTGGATCTGCCGGATGAGCAGACCGCCACGCACCTCGAACGAGATGTTCACCGTCGACTCGAACGCCTGGGACATCAGCTGTCCCTGAAGCGGCACGTACGAACCGTGGTACTCGACCTCGGCCATCGACGGGTGGAAGAACAGCGTCAGGTACACACCCGTGAGGATGATGATGATGAAGCTGTACATGCACACTTCGCCCAACATGAACGACCAGTGGTCGGGGAAGATCTTGCGCATGTTGGCCTTGGCCAGGGAGTAGATCCCCAGCCGGCCGTCGGCCCAGTCGGCTACGCGCTCGCCGGCCGGGGCCTTCCCGCGGGAGCGGGACGACTCGTTGCTGGCTGCATTACTCATGATTCTCCGCGCTCCCAGAAGGCCGGACCGACGGGCTCCGCGAAGTCGCCGAGCGCCTCGAGGTAGCCCTCGTCGTTCACGCCGATGCGGAGCTGCGGCAGGGCGTGACCGGCGGGACCGAAGATGACTCGGGCGCCGTCGGCGAGGTCGAAGGTGGACTGGTGGCAGGGGCACAGCACGTGGTGCGTCTGCTGCTCGTACAGGGAGATCGGGCAGCCCACGTGGGTGCAGATCTTGGAGTACGCCACGATGCCCTCGTGCGACCACTCGAGCTCGCGCTTGTCCTTGATGTCGTTCGGCTCGAGCCGGACGAGCATCAGGGCCGCCTTGGCGATCTCCTTCTGGAAGTCGTGGTCGTGCTCGTGCAGACCCTCCGGCATGGCGAAGGTCAGGGAGCCCACCGCGATGTCCGAGGGACGCAGCGGCTCGTCGGTGTTCATGTTGACGAGCAGCTTGCCCTTGGACCACATGGTGTGGCGCAGCTTCGTGCCCGGCAGCGGGCCGAGCTCGCGCAGCAGCACGACGCCGGAGAGCGGGACCAGGGTCAGCGCGCCCAGCAGCGTGTTGCGCATGAGCTTGCGCCGGCCGAAGCCGATGCCCGACTCGGTGACGCCCTCACGGAAGTCGGAGAACACCTGCTCGCGGACCTCCGGGGAGGCCTCGATCGGGTGACGCTCGGCGGCGACCTCGACGTCGGACATCAGGGTGCGGGCCCAGTGGACCGCGCCCGCGCCGATCGCGAAGAGCGCGACGCCCAACGTCAGGCCCAGCGAGAAGTTCAGCGCGCTGATGTGGCCGATCGGGAAGACGTAGATCGTCTTGTCCACCGGCAGGGCGACGAAGGCGGCGATGAAGCCGACGGTCGCGAGCATCGACAGGGTGAAGAGAGCGGCGACGATGCGCTCGGAGCGCTTCGCGGCCTTCTCGTCGACGTCCTGGATGCGGTGCTCGTGGGGCGGGAGCCCCGGGTCGGCGAACGGGTTGTCCTTGTCCGCCACCCCCAGCGCACCGTGTGCGTGGGCCTGCTTCTGCGGCAGGTTGTCTTCGGAAATGTCGTGGCTACTCATGACTTCTTGGCCTTTGCGGTCCGAGCGGCGACCCAGATGGCGACGGCGACCAGGGCGCCGAGACCGAACACCCAGCCGAACAGGCCCTCGGCGACGGGACCGAAGCCACCGATCTTGAGACCGCCCGGGCTCACGGTGTCCTCACCGTTGACCGCCTGGAGGTACGCGATGATGTCCTTCTTCTCCTGCTCGGGCATGGTCGTGTCCGGGAAGGAGGGCATGTTCTGCGGGCCGGTCAGCATCGCCTGGTAGATGTGCTTGGGGGCCACGTCCGAGAGGTCCGGCGCGTACTTGCCGTGGGTCAGGGCGCCGCCCTCACCGGTGAAGTTGTGGCACTGGGCACAGTTGGTGCGGTAGAGCTGACCGCCCCGGGCGACGTCCGCGCCCGCGGGGTCGTACTGCTCGGTGGTCGGAACCGCCGGGCCGGCGCCCAGGGACGCGACGTACGCCGCGAGCTGGTCGATCTCGGCCTGGTCGTACTGGGCCGGCTTGTCGGGGATCTGCGCGCCCGGCTGCTGCGCGGGCATGCGGCCGGTGCCGACCTGGAAGTCGACGGCGGCGGCGCCGACGCCGACCAGGCTAGGACCGTCGGAGGTGCCCTGACCGCCGGTGCCGTGGCAGCTTGCGCAGCCCACGGTGTAGAGCTTCTTGCCCTCGTCGATGGCGAGGGACTGGGCTGTTTCTTCGGCCTGCGCCTCGCCCGCGGGCGCGAACGCGGCGTACAGCCCCCCCGTGGCCGCCAGCGCGAGGATGAGGACGACGATCGCCGCCAGCGGATGGCGTCGTCGTGCGGAGAGCTTTTTCACGGATTACCCCGGTGTCAGGATCTTCTGCGTCGATGCTTCTGGAATGGGAGCGGCCGGGTACGGCCCGCCCGACTACTTGATCATGTAGATCGTGGCGAAGAGGCCGATCCAGACGACATCGACGAAGTGCCAGTAGTAGGACACGACGATCGCGGCCGTCGCCTGCTCGTGGGTGAACCGCCGGGCCGCGTAGGTACGGCCCAGGACGAACAGGAAGGCGATGAGGCCGCCTGTCACGTGAAGTCCGTGGAAGCCGGTGGTCAGGTAGAACACGGACCCGTACGGGTCGGACGAGAGCGTCAGGCCCTCGTGCGCCACCAGGGCCGAGTACTCGTAGACCTGACCGCCGACGAAGATCGCACCCATGATGAAGGTGACGATGAACCACGAACGGAGCTTCTTCACGTCGCCCCGCTCGGCGGCGAAGACGCCGAGCTGACAGGTCAGCGAGGAGAGCACCAGGATCGTGGTGTTGACCGCCGAGAACGGGAAGTTCAGCAGGTCGGCCATTTCCGTCCAGTGATCGGTACCCGTAACCGATCGCAGGGTGAAGTACATCGCGAAGAGGGCCGCGAAGAACATCAGCTCGGAACTCAACCAGATGATGGTTCCGACGCTGGTGAGGTTCGGCCGGTTGACCGACGGGTGCGCGTGCCCGGTTTCTACTGTCGTTGCTGTCGCCACGACCGACATTATGTCGGTCGCTTATCCCGCCCTCACTCCCGGGGGTGCCGTTCGGAGTGTCTGGGCCCCGGGACTGGGCCGTACGGCCCGGTCGTGGGGGCCCTGCGGCCCGGTCGCACGGTCCGGCGCGGCGCGCGCGAGCCGTCGCGAACACGTGTGAGGAGCGGTGCCGCGAGGGGGTGGTGAGGAGTAGCATCCGCGGCATCGGTACCCGACGTTCCCAATCTTGCGGAGGCACGGATGCAGGCGACCGCGACGGTGCTGCTCTACAGCGACGACGCCAACACCCGGGAGCAGGTCCGGCTCGCCGCCGGACGCCGGCCGGCCGCGGACGTGCCGCTCGTGGAGTTCGTCGAGTGCGCCACCCCGGAGGCGGTGGTGCGTGAGCTGGACAGCGGCGGGATCGACGTCTGCGTCCTGGACGGCGAGGCCGTCCCGATGGGCGGGATGGGCGTCTGCCGCCAGATCAAGGACGAGATCTTCCGCTGCCCGCCGGTGCTGCTGCTGATGGCCCGCCCGCAGGACGCCTGGCTGGCCACCTGGAGCCGGGCGGACGCGGCGGTCACCATGCCGGTCGACCCGGTGGAGCTGGCGGACGCGCTGGCCGGCCTGCTGCGCCGCCGGGCGGCCCTGGCGGGCTGAGAGCCCTCACGACGTCCGAGGAAGGGGCGGCCCGGCCGTGCGGCC
>NZ_JBHTVQ010000098.1:0-16269 GCF_042792855.1 Streptomyces sp. NPDC056600 | reverse complement strand
CTCCCGGACCTCCGGGAGGGACGCCGCCCGCTTTCGCCGTCGCGCCGCGGGAGCGCTCCCGCCCGCCGTGGCCAGGATCGCCCCGCCCGCCGCCCCTCAGCGCACCACCCGCTCGCGCAGCGCGCTGCGCCAGGCGGGGGCGGGGCCGTCCCCGTCGGAGGCGGCGGTGTGGTCGCGGTGGCCGCCGCGGCTGAGGAAGTCGGCCAGCGGAAGGGTCGCCGCGCCGACCGTGACGGCGTCGGGGCCCAGTCGTCCGAGCTCGATCCGCACCCGGCCCGCGGGGTGGCGCAGCGAGTAGGCCGTGGCGTGCCGGCGGACCGACGGCAGGAACCGGGTGCCGAGCTGGAGGCCGGCCCAGCCGCCGATCAGGATGCGCTCCGGCTGGAAGAGGTTGACCAGGTCGGACAGGCCCGCGCCCAGGTACTCGGCGGTCTCCTCCAGCACCGCCAGGGCCACCGGGTCCGGCGCGCCGCCGCGCTCCGGGTAGGCCGCCGCCAGCAGCGCGGTCAGCGCGGTCTCCTCGTCGGCGCCCGCGGGCGGCCGTCCGCCCGCCTCCTGCCAGCGGGCCACCAGCGCCTCGGCCCCCGCGTAGGCCTCCAGGCAGCCGAGCGCCCCGCAGCGGCAGCGCCGCCCGCGCACCCGCACCGTCAGGTGGCCCCACTCCAGGGCCCGGCCGTGCTCCACGTCGTCGGCGACCAGGCAGGCGCCGACGCCCGAGCCGAACAGCACCACGACCGCGTCGCCGGCGCCCCGGCCCGCGCCGAACCACATCTCGGCCTGGCCCAGCGTCTTCGCGCCGTTGTCGATGAAGTACGGGACCCGCTCGGGGAGTCCGGCGCGCTCGCGCAGCAGCGCCTCCAGGGGGACGGCGTCCCAGCCGATGGTCTGCCCGTGCACCGTCGCGCCCCGCTCCGCGTCCCGGGCGACGATGCCGGGCACGCCGATGCCGACGCCCAGCAGCCGCTCCGGCGCCAGGCCCGCGGTGGCGAGCACCTCGGCGACCGAGTCGCGGATGTGGCCGGTGACCACCTCCACGTCGTAGCGCTGCGGCTCCAACGGGCGCTCGGCGCGGGAGACCTCGGCGAGCGAGAGGTCGAACAGCTCGACGCGGACCCGGGTCTCGCCGACGTCCACGCCGATCAGGTGGCCGCTCTCCGGCACCACGCGCAGCAGCGTGCGGGGGCGGCCGCCGTCGGAGTCGACGCTGCCGGCCTCCTCCACCACGCCGTCGGCGATGAGTTCGGCGACCACGTTGCTGACCGAACCCGAGCTGAGTCCGGTGGCCGGACCGAGGTCGAAGCGGGTCAGTGGTCCGTCGAAGTACAACTGGCGCAGCACGGCCGCCCGGTTGCCCCGCCGCAGGTCACGCACCGTGCGTCCGTTCCGCGCCTTCATCCGGTTCCTTCCGTTCGTTTCCCCGAACGCAAGATACCTCTGCGCGACGCCTTGACGCGACCTTCTTACAGGTCTTAACTCACGCCGTGAATTAAGTCATGACGTGCGGGGGCCGTGTCAGGGCCTCCGTCCGTCGACCCCGGGGAAGGGACCTTCGTACTCATGCGCAGAATCCGAGCCGCGGCCGCCGGTGCGGTCACCGTCTCCCTGCTGGCCGCCGTCTCCGCCTGCGGCGGCGGTTCGGCGTCCGACGGCGGGTCCGGGGACTCGCCGAAGAAGCTCACCTACTGGGCCTCCAACCAGGGCCCCAGCATCGAGGCGGACAAGAAGATCCTCTCCGCCGAGATCGCCAAGTTCGAGAAGGAGACGGGGATCGACGTCGAGCTCGAGGTCGTCCCGTGGAGCGACCTGCTCAACCGCATCCTCGCCGCCACCACCTCCGGCCAGGGCCCGGACGTGCTGAACATCGGCAACACCTGGTCCGCCTCGCTCCAGGCGACGGGCGCGCTGCTGCCGTGGGACGACGCGAACTTCGAGAAGATCGGCGGGCGCGACCGGTTCGTGGAGTCGGCCATCGCCTCGGCGGGCGCGGAGGGCAAGGACCCGGCGGCCGTGCCGCTCTACTCCATGGCCTACACGCTGTACTGGAACAAGAAGATGTTCGCCGACGCGGGCATCACCGAGCCGCCGGCCACCTGGGACGAGATGGCCGAGATCGGGAAGAAGATCAGCGGCGACGGCAAGTGGGCGCTCGGGGCCGAGGGATCCAACCTCTCCGAGAACATCCACCACGTCTTCACCTTCGGCCAGCAGCACGGAACGAACTTCTTCACCCCCGACGGCAAGCCCGACTTCACCTCCGACGCCGCCGTCGACGCCGTCAAGCAGTACGTCGACCTCATGGCGGACCACAAGATCATCGCGCCGGGCAACGCCGAGTACGCGCAGAACCAGTCTCTCCAGGACTTCGCCAAGAACAAGACCGCGATGGTCATGTGGCAGAACGCGCAGACCGCCTTCGCCTCCCACGGCATGAAGGACGACGACTGGGGCGTCGCGCCCGTCCCGGTGCAGGCCGGCGACCCAGGCTCCGGCACCGGCGTCAACTCGATGGTGGCCGGCATCAACATGGCGGTCTTCAAGAACACCGACAACCTCGACGGCTCGCTGAAGTTCGTGAAGTTCATGACCAGCGACGCCGAGCAGAAGGCCCTGAACACCGCCTACGGCTCCATCCCGCCCGTCAAGGCCGCCCAGGAGGACCGCGCCTTCGACAGCCCGGCCCTGCGCATCGTCCGCGACACCCTCGCCAACAGCGCGGCCCCGCTGCCGCAGGTCCCCGCGGAGTCGCAGTTCGAGACGGCCGTCGGCACGGCCGTCAAGGAGCTCTTCGCGGAGGCCGCCGCCGGAAAGCCGGTCTCCAAGGACCTCGTCCGGGAGAAGCTCGCCAAGGCCCAGCAGCAGATGCCGCAGGGGTGACCTCGTCCATGACCGCGACACTCGCTCCCCCGAAGGGGAAGCGGGCGGCCCCCGGGGCGGCGCGCACACCGCGCCGCCCCGGACGGCTGCGCCGCGCCTCCCTGCCCTACCTGCTCCTGGTGCCCGCGCTGGCCCTCGAACTCCTGGTCCACCTGGTGCCGATGGTCTACGGACTGCTGATGAGCTTCAAGGAGCTCACGCAGTTCTACATCCGCGACTGGACCACCGCGCCCTGGAAGGGCCTGGACAACTACCGCGTCGCCGTCGACTTCGACACCCCCGTCGGCGCCGCGCTGCTCCACTCCTTCTGGGTCACCTGCCTGTTCACCGCGCTCTCGGTCGGCCTGTGCTGGCTGCTGGGCACCACCACCGCCGTGTACCTGCAGGAGTCCTTCCGCGGCCGCGGCCTGCTGCGCGGCCTCTTCCTGATCCCGTACGCGCTGCCCATGTACGCCGCCGTGATCACCTGGACGTTCATGTTCCAGCGGGACAACGGCCTGGTGAACCACGTCCTCGTCGACCAGCTCGGCCTGTTCGACGAACCGCCGTTCTGGCTGCTGGGCGACAACAGCTTCTGGGCCCTGCTGATCGTCTCGGTGTGGAAGGGCTGGCCGTTCGCCTTCCTGATCGTGATGGCCGGCCTGCAGACCGTGCCGCGCGAGCTCTACGAGGCCGCCGCCCTCGACGGCGCCGGCCGCTGGCAGCAGTTGCGCCGGATCACCCTGCCCTCGCTCAGCTCCGTCAACCAGGTGCTCGTCCTGGTGCTCTTCCTGTGGACGTTCAACGACTTCAACACGCCGTTCGTCCTCTTCGGGAAGTCCGCCCCGCACGCCGCCGACCTGGTCTCCATCCACATCTACCAGGCGTCCTTCGTCACCTGGAACTTCGGCACCGGCTCGGCCATGTCCGTCCTGCTGCTGCTCTTCCTGCTCGTCGTGACCGCCGTGTACCTGCTGATCACCTCACGCGGACGGAGGAGTGCCGATGCCTAGCGCCCCGCGGTCCCCGATGGCCGCGCCCCGCTCCTTCGTCTGGTCGCGGCGCGTCTTCCTCACCCTGCTCACCGTCTTCGTGGCGGTGCCGGTGTACGTGATGCTCTCCAGCTCGCTCAAGCCGCTGCAGGACGTCTCCGGCGAGTTCCGGTGGCTGCCCGGCGACCTCACGCTGAGCCCCTACGTCGACATCTGGTCGACCGTGCCGCTGGGCCGCTACTTCGTCAACTCGCTGATCGTGGCCGGGGCGGCGACCGTCTGCTCGGTGGTGATCGCGGTGTTCGCCGCCTACGCGGTGAGCCGGTACGAGTTCCGCGGCAAGCGGATCTTCACCGTCACCGTGCTGTCGACGCAGATGTTCCCCGGCATCCTCTTCCTGCTGCCGCTGTTCCTCCTCTACGTCAACATCGGCAACGCCACCGGCGTCGCGCTGTTCGGCTCCCGCGGCGGCCTGATCCTCACCTACCTCACCTTCTCGCTGCCGTTCTCCATCTGGATGCTGATCGGCTACTTCGCCTCCGTCCCACGGGAGTTGGACGAGGCCGCGCTGGTCGACGGCTGCGGGCCGCTGGGCGCGCTGCTGCGGGTCGTGGTGCCGGCCGCGGTGCCGGGGATCGTCGCGGTCACCGTCTACGCCTTCATGACCGCCTGGAGCGAGGTGCTCTTCGCCTCGGTGATGACCAACGACACCACCCGCACCCTCGCGGTCGGCCTGCAGGCCTACTCCACACAGAACGAGGTCTACTGGAACCAGATCATGGCCGCCTCCCTGGTGGTGAGCGTGCCGGTGGTCGCGGGCTTCCTGCTCCTCCAGCGCTACCTGGTCGCCGGCCTGACCGCCGGCGCCGTCAAGTGACGGGCCCGGCCCCCTCCGTGCCCGCGTACCGCGGCGCCAGCGTGCCGCTGTTCCTCGTTACGTCCGAAAGGGAAACCTCGTGTCCATCGACTTCGCCGCGCTGCCCCGCGACTTCCTGTGGGGCACGGCCACATCGGCCTACCAGATCGAAGGCGCCGTCGCCGAGGACGGCCGCTCGCCGTCCATCTGGGACACCTACGCGCACACCCCGGGCCGCGTCGACAACGACGACAACGGCGACGTGGCCTGCGACCACTACCACCGCTGGCCCGAGGACGTCGCGCTCATGAAGGAGCTCGGCGCCAACGCCTACCGGCTCTCCGCCGCCTGGCCCCGGGTGGTGCCCGGCGGCGACGGACCGGTCAACGAGCGCGGACTCGACTTCTACGACCGGCTGGTCGACGCCCTGCTGGAGGCCGGGATCACCCCCTCCGTCACCGTCTACCACTGGGACCTGCCACAGGTGCTCCAGGACCGCGGCGGCTGGCCCGAGCGGGACACCGCCCACCACCTGGCCGCCTACGCCTCCGCCCTGGCGGGACGGATCGGCGACCGGGTGCGGCACTGGACCACGCTCAACGAGCCGCTCTGCTCGGCGTGGATCGGGCACCTCGAGGGCCGGATGGCCCCCGGCCTGACCGACCTGACGGCCGCCGTCCGCGCCTCCTACCACCTGCTGCTCGGCCACGGCCTGGCCGCCCAGGCGATCCGGGCCGCCGCACCCGGCGCACAGGTCGGCATCGTCAACAACCTCTCCGAGATCCGGCCCGCCTCCGACCGCGCCGAGGACCTGGCCGCCGCCCGCCGGATGGACGGGCACACCAACCGCTGGTGGCTCGACCCGGTGCACGGCCGCGGCTTCCCCGAGGACATGCGCGAGGTCTACGGCGTCGAACTGCCCGAGCGGCCCGGCGACATGGACATCATCGGCGCTCCCCTGGACTGGCTGGGCCTGAACTACTACTTCCCGATGACCGTCGCCGACGACCCCACCGCCCCCGCGCCCTTCGTCCGCGACGTCCGGCTGCCCGACGTGCCGCGCACCGGCATGGACTGGCAGGTGGACGCCGGCGGCATCGAGGGCCTGCTGCTGCGCCTCACCGAGGAGTACGGGGCCCGCGCGCTGTACGTCACCGAGAACGGCTCCAGCTACCCCGACGTGGTGCGCGAGGACGGCAGCGTCGAGGACCCGGAGCGCGCCGCCTACCTCGAGGGCCACCTGGCGGCCTGCGCCTCCGCGGCCCGCAAGGGCGCACCGCTGGCCGGCTACTTCGCCTGGTCGCTGCTGGACAACTTCGAATGGGCCTACGGCTACGACAAGCGGTTCGGCCTGGTCCACGTCGACTACGCCACCCAGCGGCGCACCGTGAAGTCCAGCGGCCGGCGGTACGCGGAGATCGTCCGCGCCCACGCCGCCCAGGCCGACCGGGCGGTGGAGGGCGTCACCGGCTGACGACCCGCCCGCCCCGTCGAGGCCCCCGGCGCCGCCCACCGCGCGCGCCGGGGGCCTCGTGCGTCACCCACGCAGGGGCACCACCGCCGGCGGGCCCGGGGGAGGGCCGGGGAGTGCGGGGACCGCGGCGCGGGCGCCCCGCCCGTCCGGCCGCCTCGCCGGCACGACGCCGCACGACGCCGGCTCCGCCGAGGGCAGGAGGAAGGCCCCCCGGCCGGAGCCGGGGGGCCTTCGTCGAACCGCCGGACGCCGGACGCCGGACGCCGGACGCCGGACGCCGGACGCCGGACGCCGGACGCCGGACGCCGGTGGGCGACCGGCGTCCGTCACCGTGTCACGGGAAGCGGACGACCTTCGAGGGGACGGTGTCCGAGCCCGAGGTGGCCGAACCGGTGTCGTTGATGACGTGCCGGTACTGGCCCATGCCGCCGAGGGAGATCACCTGCAGGTGGTTCATGCTGATCCCCGATTTCACCGGCACCTGGAACCCGTGGTGCTGCACGATCGACGGGTCGGAGGTGTAGTTGCAGTAGCTGCCGAGCGCCCAGGCCTCGTGGGTGTTCACCGAGTCCGCCACCTTGTAGGCGGCCCAGCCCACGATCCCGTCGTGGGTGATCGCGGCGGCGTTCGGCGCGTCGTACGCCTTCTCGTTCTGGAAGAAGATCGTGCGTCCGCGCTCGCCCTGCCACAGGACGTCGTACTTGTTGAAGTGCTCGACGAACAGTCCGGTGGTGAGGACGTCGTCGCCGTTGACGACCATGCCGTAGTCGGACCGGTTGGTCTCCCAGCCGACGCCCGCGCCGTGGTCCGCGCGCCAGATCCAGGTGTGGTCGACCACCACGTCGTCGCTGTTGATCACCACGCCGTTGACGGCCAGGCCGGGGCCCGCGCCGCCGACGCGGATGAACACGTCCTGCATGGTGGTCGGGTTGGCGGCGTGGTCCGCGGAGGCGCCGGACGGACCGATGCGCAGCAGCGTGTCGGACCTGGTGGACCCGGCGTCGACCAGGAAGCCCGCGAGCCGCACCCCGTCCACGTCGGCGACGTGCACGGCGTCCACCCCGTTGTCGGGGATGAACGTGGCCAGACCCAGGCCGAGCACCACCGTGTTCGCCCGCTCGATCTCGATCGGGCGGTCCAGGTGGTAGACGCCCGGGGTGACCAGCAGGTGCAGGCCCTGGGCGAGCGCGGCGTTGATGGTGGACGCGGTCGCGCCCGGCTTGACCACGTAGAACTGGTCCAGCGGCAGCGAGGTGCCCGCGTTGGCCGGCCAGGAGACGCCCCGTGCGTTGGTGCGCTTGGCGGGGACGAACACCTTGTAGGCGGAGCCGTCCTGGTACAGGAACGGCTTCTCACGGGAGATCGGCGTGGTGTCCATCGTGGTGTAGGGACCGGTGGCGAAGTTGCTCGCCGGAGCTCCCTGCACGCCGGTGAACGTCATGTTCCACACGCCGTTGGTCCAGCCGCCGACCGAGCTGTCCCGGGTGTACCACTGCTGCTGCGAGTACGGGCCGACCGTGCCGTCGATCTTGGAGTCGGCGATGTACCCGCCGGACGCCCAGCCGTAGCCGTTCGGGGCGAGGTTGAGCCCGCCCTTGACGTGGATGCGGCGGAACGGGGCCGCCTGGGCGACCGCCCAGCGGTTGGTGCCGTTGGACGGGGTGATGGCCAGGTTCTCCGCCGAACGCCAGAAGTTCTGGGTGGCGTTGCCGTTGAACCAGCCGGCGTCCACGGTGACGTCGCCGTTGATCTGGGTGTCGTCCGGGTTGAGGCCGAGACCGGAGATCGAGGTGTAGAAGCCGATCTGGGCGTTGATGTTGTTGTAGGTGCCCGGCTTCAGGAGGAACTGGTAGCGCCCCTCGCCGAACTGGTTGGACTCCTGCCGCGCGAAGACGTCGTCGAAGCGTTGCTGGAGGTTGGCCGTCGAGGGGTCCACGACGATCACGTTGGGCCCGAGGTCGCCGCCGCCGGTCACCGGCGGGACGCCGCCTCCGGAACCGGTGTGCACGGCCATCTCCCACAGTGAGTATCCGTAGGCGGTGGCGCGGGCGGTGCCGTTCATCCGGACGTAGCGGCCGGAGCCCGAGACGTCGTAGGAGGCCTTGCCGCCGGTGGCGCCGGTGACGTTGCGCAGCGTCGTCCAGCTGCTGCCGTCGGACGAGACCTGGAGGGTGAAGTCGCGTGCGTACGCGGCCTCCCAGTCCAGGTCGATCTTGCACACGTCCTGGACGGAGCCCAGGTCGACGCGCAGCCACTGCGGGTCGGAGTGCGCGCTCGACCAGCGGGTGGTGCCGCTGCCGTCGAAGGCGGCGGAGGCGGCCAGGCCCGCGCTCTCGGAGGACGAGGCGGTGGCCGGCTTGTTCAGCGCCGCGTTCGCGGTGGAGCAGCCGGACGAGGTCCCGGTCGTCCCGAAGACCTGGAACTCCCAGAGCGAGACGCCCCACTGGGTGGCCCGGCGGTCGGCGTACACCCGCACGTGACGTGCGCTGCCGGAGACGTCGACGGTGTCGGTGCCGCCGTCGGAGCCGGTCACCTTGCGGGCGTCGGCCCAGGTCGAGCCGTCCTGGGAGAACTGGATGCGGTAGTCGGCCGCGTAGGCGGCCTCCCAGCGCAGCACCACCTGGCTGACCGTGGCGCTCGCGCCGAGGTCGACGCGCAGCCACTGGTTGTCGGAGGCCGCGGAGGACCACCGGGTGCCGGTGTCGCCGTCGACCGCGAGCCCGGCGGCGTACACCGCGCTCTCGGTGGAGGACGCGGTGGCCGTGCGGCCCTGGGACAGGGGCACGTCGGCGGCCGCTGCCGCTGCGGTCGCCGCTGCGGCCGCGCCGCTCGTGGGAGCCGCGGGGGCACCCGTCGCGGCGGGCGCGGGGAGGGCGAGCAGCGCCGCGACGGCGGCGAAGGCGACGCTTAAGGTCCTGAATCTCATACAGGGACTCCATGGGGGTGGAGGAGGGGGTGGAGATGAGGGCACGACTTAATTCAGGGTTTGATTTAAGGGGTGACGGATCGGTCCGGCAAGCCCTCGCGCACGCATTCGCACAACAAAAACCGCCGCCGTCCCCTCGGGGGCGGCGGCGGTCGCGATCGGTCCGCGAGGTCAGACCCCCACGGCCTGCGGGCTTCGCCGCTGGTCGGTCCCCGGAACGGGCTCGGACGCGTCGGAGCCGAGCGCCACGATCCGGTTCGCCTCGTCGACGTGCACCACGCGCGGCTTCATCGAGCGCGCCTCGGCGTCGTCCACCTGGGCGTAGCTGATGAGGATCACCAGATCGCCGGGGTGCACCAGGTGGGCGGCGGCGCCGTTGATCCCGATCACACCGGAGCCGCGCTCGCCCTCGATGGTGTACGTCTCGAGGCGGGCGCCGTTGGTGATGTCGACGATGTGGACGAGCTCGCCGGGCAGCAGGTCGGCGGCGTCCAGCAGGTCGGCGTCGACGGTCACCGATCCCACGTAGTGGAGATCGGCCTGGGTGACCGTGGCGCGGTGGATCTTGGACTTGAACATGGTGCGCAGCATGCGAACTCCCGAGTGGACGGCTCCCTGCCCGCAGTCGCAGGTCAAGGGCTCCGGTCAGGGTACCGCCGGGCCGGACGGCGGCGGGAGTGGCCTTCGGGGATGCGGCGCAGCTCACTCGGCGCCCTTCCGGCACGGCGGACCCGGTGCCGGCCCTACCTTGGGGCTTCATGAGGATCGTCAAGTACACCCACGCCTGTGTCCGGCTGGAGCAGGAGGGGCGGACCCTGGTCGTCGACCCCGGGGTGTGGAGCGAACCGTCCGCGCTGAGCGGGGCGGACGCCGTGCTGGTGACCCACGAGCACGCCGACCACGTCGACGTCCTGCGCCTGGCCGGGCTCGGCGTGCCGGTGTACGCGCCCGCCGACGCGGACCTCCCCGGCCTGGAGACGGTCCCGGTGTCCGCGGGGGAGGAGTTCACCGCCGCGGGGTTCCGCGTCAGGGCGGTCGGGGGACGGCACGCGTTCGTCCACGAGGGCCGGCCGGACTGCGCGAACCTCGGGTACGTCGTCGACCAGGAGCTCTACCACCCCGGCGACTCGCTGCACGTGCCGCAGGAGCCGGTCGACACGCTGCTGGTGCCGGTGCACGGGTCGTGGCTGCGGACCTCCGAGGCGATCGACTTCGTCAAGGCGGTCGCGCCGCGGCGGGCCTTCGGGATCCACGACGCCCAGATCAACGAGCGGGGTCTCGCCGGCGCGAACGGCTGGCTCGCCGAGGAGACCGGTGACGTCTACCGCCGCCTGAGGCCCGGCGAGTCCGCCTGATGGGCCGGGCGGTGGGACACGCCGCCCGTGACGGCCCGCCGCCCCCGCGCCGCGCTCCCGGCAGGTCACACTCGGCCTCATGCAGGCCGCGTACATCGAAGAGCTGGGTCCGCCTGACGTCATCCGGGTCGGGGAGCTGCCGCCGCCCCGGCCGGGACCCTGCGACGTCCTGGTCGACGTCGGGGCGACCGCGGTCGACCCGGTCGACACCTTCGTGCGCTCCGGGGCGTGGAGGACGCCGGTGCCCTTCCCGTTCGTGATCGGGCGTGACCTGGTCGGCACCGTCGCGGAGGCCGGGCCCGGCGCGCCCGGGTTCCGGCCGGGGGACCGGGTGTGGTGCAACAGCCTGGGACACGGCGGGCGCCAGGGCGCCGCGGCGGAGCAGGCCGTGGTGGCCGCCGACCGCCTCTACCGTCTGCCCGAGGGCGCCGACGCGGTGGACGCCGTGGCCATGGCCCATCCGGCGGCGACGGCCTACCTCGCACTGTTCGCCCACGGGCGGCTGCGGGCCGGGGAGACGGTCTGCGTCCTCGGCGCCGCCGGGAACGTGGGCGGCGCCGCCGTCGTCATGGCCGCGCAGGCCGGTGCGCGGGTGGTGGCCGTCGCCTCGGACCGTGACGCCGCCTACTGCCGCGCCCTCGGGGCCCGGGACGTGGTCGACCGCCACGACCCCGACCTGCCCGGGCTGATCCGCGCCGCCGCGCCCGACGGGATCGACCTGCACCTCGACACCTCCGGCCACAACGACCTCGAGGCGGCGGTGGCGCTCCTCGCACCACGGGGACGGGTGGTGGTCATGGCCGGGCTGGGGACCCGGCCGGTGCTCCCGGTCGGGCCGCTCTACCTGCGTGGCGGATCGGTGACCGGTTTCGCCCTCTCCTACGCGCGGACCGACGAGCTCGCCGAGGCGGCCGCCTGCGTCAACCGGATGCTGACGGAGGACCTCCTGCGCCCCCGGGCCGTCGTGGTGCTGCCGCTCACCGCGGCGGCCGAGGCACACCGCAGACTGGAGCGGGGCGAGGTCCGGGGCCGGCTGGTGCTGCGGGTGAGCGCCTCGGCGGACTGACGCGGACGTCGACGGGACGGTACCCGCGCGGCGCCGTCGGCGCGGCGCCGCGCCGCCGTCCGGCGCGGCTCACCCCTCGGCCGGTTCCCCGTGCGGAAGGTTCACGACGATCAGCACGACGCCGCTCATCAGGAAGACCCGGGTGGCGGCCTCCAGCCCGTTCCACTGCTCCGACTGCCACATGGCGAACCACTCGCCGCCGATGCCGATGAAGCCGGCGCCGAACAGCAGCATCGCCATGAGCAGCCCGTACGTGCTGACCCGCCGGGCCCGTGTGCGGCCGTTCCGCCGCAGCCACAGCCAGGCGCCGAGCAGCAGCACCAGCGCGGTGACGCTCTCCCAGGCGATGACCAGCACGTACGCGGCGTCCTGGAGCCGGGTGTCGGTGACGGCCCGCCACATCAGGTCGGGGTCCTCGAAGGTGGTGTCCATGGCGAGGACGTGGCGCACGAAGGCCTGGTTGGTGCCGAAGTCGGTGATGTTCCCGACTGCCACCAGGGTCATGTAGAGGGCGACGGTCCCGGTCAGCAGGGCCGCGGCGGTCGTCAGGGCGCGTGAGGTGGATGCCATGCCCGTTCCCTGCCCAGCCGAGGGCGGGACCGCCCGTGCAGATCGCGTCATCGTGCGGCGGGGGCACCGCGGCGGGGTCACCGGATCCGCGTCCACCGGGACCCGCGAGGGCGCTCGGGGCCGTGGTGGTGCAGCAGCCAGTGGCCGAACAGCGCGCCGCCGTGGACGACGAAACCCACGCCGATCAGCCAGGACTCCACCACCAGGACGATGCCGACGGCGCCGTAGCTGATCGCGTTGGTGACGATCAGCGGCGTGAAGACGTAGTACGAGAACCCGCGCAGACCGATCAGGCCGATCATCGTGCACAGGGCGCCGGGGAACAGGCGGCGCCAGACGATCTGGCCGCCGAGGAGGAAGTGCTGGCCCCACCAGAAGAACAGGGTGCCCAGCGCTGAGCTGATGGCGATCCGCACCCCGCCGGGGAGGTCCCGGGTGAGGACCTCCTGGTAGAGGTAGGCGGTCAGCGCGATCAGCCACACCCCTTGCCGCCACACGCGGTGCCAGGGACCCGCGGGCAGACCCCAGATCCGCTCGTAGCCGTTCTGCACGCTGCCGCCGAAGGCCACGCCGAAGAGGGCCAGCGTGATGCCGCCGAGCACGCTGGTGGAGCCGACGACCTTCGGGGGCGGGCTGAAGATGTCCGTCAGGACGCGCGCCGACCGGTCCGGCAGCCCCATGCCGTCGGCCAGCCAGGAGGCGAAACCGCCGCGGCCCAGCGGGTCGGCGGCGGCGATGACGATCAGCAGCGGGGCGAGGGTGACGAGGGCGAGGGTCGCGAACCCGAGCGCGCGGTGCATCAGCTCCAGGTCGCGGGCCTGGCGGATCAGGGCGTACGCCGCGAGCCGCCGCCACGCCCGGATCAGCGGCCCCGGCTGCCCCCGGGTCGCCCTGGCCGTTCGTCGCCTCATACCCCGACCTTCCGTGACGAGCCGCCGCGGGACAAACCCGCCGGGGCAGCCGGGGGACCGGCCGCGTCCCCCGGGCCGCCCGCGCGGCGTGGCGCCGCGCGTCACCCGCGGCCGGTTCCGGCCGGTGAGGGACCCCGCCGCGGGACGCTCACCCCTCCCGCGCGGTCAAGGCGGCGCGGGAGCGGGCGCGCAGGCCCACGGCGACGGCGGCCGACCCCAGGAGGACCGCCACGATCCCCCCGGCGAAACCGTTGCCGGTGCCCGGGCCGTCGGCGGCGGTCGCCACGTGCAGCACCCCAAGCACCACGCCCGTCACCCCCGCCACCACCGCCGCCACGGCGAGGCTCCGCGCGCGGGCGGCCTCCGCCCGGGCCGCCGTGCGCAGCGCCCACCAGCCCAGGGCCAGGCCCACCGCCGCCGCCAGCAGCGCCAGGTTCGCCCCGGTCCGCCCGTCGCCGATGGCCCCGCCCGCGGGTGCCGCCGACCAGAGCCGCGCCGCGTCCATGCCGTTCACCATGTCGTTCCCCTTTCGTCCGGCCCCGAGCATGCCGCCGGACCGGTGCCCGGGGCGTCCCCCGGACGCGGACTTCACGTCCTGCTCCACGGGCCGCAGCCCGGCCCGCGGATACCGCGGACGCGGTAGCCGGCCCTCGTCCGCCAGCCGGATCCGCACCGCCCGGGAGGTCACTAGGGTGCGGGCATGGCCCTGTGCGTGGAGAACGGGCGGCTGCGCGTCCCGCCGGCCGCCGTGGACGCGATGACCGCCCTCGGCGCGGCGGCCCTGCTGGTCGTCGGCGGCCTGTCCGAGGGCGGCCTGTCCGAAGGCGGCGGACGCCTCGGCGTGCCCACGCTGGTGCTCCTCGGCGCCTGCGGCCTCGCCCTCGCCGCCCGGCGTCGCGCGCCCCTGCCCGTCCTGGTCGTCACCGCGCTGTGCGCGTTGGGCTACCAGGCGGCCGGCGCCGAGGTGCTGGCCGTGCCCTACCTGGTCGCCGTGTACGGCGCGGTGCGGGCCGGCCGGCGTCCCTTCGCCCTGGCGGTCTCGGCGGTCCTGCTGGCCGCGCTGCACGTGTGCGCCCTGTTGCTGCGCGACGGACAGCCCCTCACCGAGGTCCTCGCCCGCCCGCGGCACGTCCTCGAAGTGGCGTGGCTCGTCGCCGCCTTCGCCGCCGGGGAGGCCGTGCGCCAGGCGGAGCGGCGTGCGGACGAAGCCGAGCGGACCCGGGAGGAGACCGCCAGGCGCCGCGCGGACGAGGAACGGCTGCGCATCGCACGAGAATTGCACGACTCGCTCACCCACCAGATATCGATCGTCAAGCTCCAGGCCGAGGTCGCCGTCCATGTGGCCCGGCGGCGGGGCGAGGAGGTGCCGCCCGCGCTGTCGGCGATCCAGGAGGCCGCGCGGGAGGCGAGCCGGGACCTGCGGGCCACCCTGGAGGCGCTGCGGGACGACGGCACCGCCCCGCCGCGCGGCCTGGAACACCTTTCCGACCTGGTGGAACGTGCCCGGTCGGCCGGTGTCGGGGCGACCCTGCGGGTCGAGGGGGAACGGCGGGACGTGCCGGCCGCGGTGGCCCGTACCGCCTACCGGATCGTCCAGGAGGCGCTCACCAACACCGCCCGCCACGCCGTCGGCGCGACCACGGCCGACGTCAGCGTCCGTCACGGGGCGGACCGGCTGACCGTCCGGATCGACGACGACGGCAAGGCCGCCCCGCCCGCGGTCCCCTCCTCAGGGCTGGGGCTGCTCGGCATGCGTGAGCGCGTCACCGCCCTCGGCGGGCGGCTCGACGCCAGGCCCCGCGACGGGGGCGGCTTCACGGTCCGCGCCGAACTGCCCGTGGAGCCGGCGTCGTGATCCGTGTCCTGCTCGTCGACGACCAGCCGCTGATCCGCAGCGGATTCCGCGCCCTGCTGAGCCTGGAGACGGACATCGAGGTGGTCGCCGAGGCCGGCGACGGCGAGGAGGGCCTCGCCCTCGCCGCGCGGCACCTGCCCGACGTGATGCTGGTCGACATCCGGATGCCGGTCCTCGACGGCATCGCGACCACCCGCCGCGTCGCCGCCGACCCGGCACTGGCCGGGGTGCACGTCGTCGTCCTCAGCAACTACGGCATGGACGAGTACGTCCTGGACGCGCTGCGGGCCGGGGCCGCCGGGTTCCTGGTCAAGGACATCCTCCCCGACGACCTGGTGCACGCGGTGCGCGTGGCCGCGCGGGGCGAGGCGCTGCTCGCGCCCACCCTGACCCGGCGGCTGATCGACCGCCACCTCGCCCAGCCGCCCCCCGCCGCCCCTGCCGCCGTGCTGGACCGGCTGACCACCCGTGAACGCGAAGCCGTCACCCTCGTCGCGCGCGGCCTCTCCAACGACGAGATCGCCGCCCGCATGGTGATCAGCCCGCTCACCGCCAAGACGCACGTCAACCGCGCCATGACCAAGCTCGACGTCCGCGACCGCGCGCAACTCGTCGTGCTGGCCTACGAGTCCGGCCTGGTCACGGTGGGCGGAACTACCGTCCGCCCCTCCGCCCCATGAAGACGCCGGCGACGACCGCGGCGAAGGCGATCACCAGCAGCACGACTCCGGCCGCGCCGTGGGGAAACCGGAGCGCGGCCAGGGTCACGGTCAACGGTCGGTCCTCCTGCCGAGCGCCTTGGGCAGCAGCGTCACGACGGGGACGCAGGCCGCGCCGATGCCGACCGCGGACCACCCTCCCGCGTCGCCCCGCAGCACGAGTGCCAGCCCCGCGGCCACCGCGATCACTCCGAAGACGATCGCGCCCAGCCGGTTGCGGCGCATCGCCGACCGGGATCCGTAGAGCTCTTCGTTGAGGCGTGCCATGGCTGCAACTCCTCTTCAGTGGGCGACGGTTCAGGCGTTCCGCTGAGATCGGAGCGGCTGGGCACGCCGTCGGCCCCGCAGGGCCAGGTACGTGCCGGCGGTGAGGACGACGCCCACGACAGCGAGGGTCACGCCGACCGCGGGGTCGGCGAAGGCCAAGATCACTCCCAGCACGGTCAGCGCCGCGGAGGCACAGACGCTCATCCACAGGGAGACGGTGATGACGGACTCGGGACCGGCGTTCCCGCCCTGGAGGGAATCCTCGCCGTCCGGAACGATGTTCACGGCTCCTGCCTCCTGACCGGTGGGCGTGTCATGAGGTGGCGGGTACCCCCGAGTCGGGGTCGAATGCCGTCCCGCTCTGCCCAGCCCTGCCCCGTCCCGTCCCGGAACGCCGCGGAGGCGGTGGCCGCGCGGCCACCGCC
>NZ_JBHTVQ010000097.1:0-16355 GCF_042792855.1 Streptomyces sp. NPDC056600 | reverse complement strand
AATAGATGAAGACGTGAAGACGTCGCGGTACGGCGCCCGAGCAATTGCGGGCCCCTACATTGAGCCCATGCCCATGCCCATGCCCCTGGCGCCGGTCGCTCTGTCATTACCATTCACCGGCCTGTGGCGGGTCGAGAACAGTCCGGCCCGCCGTGTCCCCAGCCACGGCACCGACCTGTTCGGAAGCCGGTACGCGATCGACTTCACCGGCGTGGACGACCGGCACCGGACCGCGCACCACCTTGGCTGGCGGGCGTTGCTCGCCACCGAGCGGCCGGAGTCGTTCCACTCCTTCGGTCGCCCGATTCTGGCTCCGGCTGCCAGCACCGTCGTCATGACGCATGACGGGGAGCCGGACCACGAGGCCCGGCGCTCCCAGCCCGCCCTGATCGCCTACGCCGTGAGGCAGGCCGGACGGGTCCGGCAGGGCATCCCCGCCGTGGCGGGCAACCACGTGGTGATCGCCCTCCCCGAACGGGGTCTGTTCGTCGCGCTGGTGCACTTCCGCAGAGGAACGCTGCGGGTGACGCCCGGGCAGGAGATCGCAGAGGGCCAGCAGCTGGCCGAGTGCGGAAACTCCGGCAATTCCACCCAGCCTCACGTGCACGTCCACGTCATGGACGCCACGGACCTGAGCATCGCCCGCGGAGTCCCCTTCGTGTTCCGGCGGTTCAGCGAGTGGACCGCAGGCCCGCACCGGCCCGCCCAGGTGCGGGAGCGAGCGGTTCCAGGTGAGCGCAGCGTCGTGGGACCAGGCTGAAGCGGCATCAACCCCCGCGAGACGATGGCGGGTCATCGCTACCCGCTGCGCAACGGTGATCATCGCAGACCCGCAGGACGGGCTCCACGTAACCGGTGTGAGGAACGCCGGCCAATTCCGCCTTCGGCACCAGGTGTGATCACCAGGACGGCGGAGCACTCTCCGGAGAAGTCCTTGGTTCGGGCCGGCACTACGCACCCCGGCGCTCTCCGACTCCTGGGGCAGCTGGGAATCCCCTGGGACGAGTTCGACGGCTGAGCCGCCAATGAGCCGACCGGCGCGCCCGGAACCAACGGCACGTCCCTCATTGGCTCCGTCGACTGCGTCCGCATCGGTCTTGCACTGCCACGTGCCCATGGAACGCTGGGCACGACGGGAAACGGCAGCCACGTCTGGGGCACGAGCAGCGGAACGCCCCCCTGACAAGCGCATCGAACTGAACACACAGCCGCAGCGTCGAAGGTACATGAACACATCACGCCAAGCCGCGGTCCTGCTCCTGAGCGCCGGACTGTTGCTCTCCGGCTGCTCGTCCTCGTCCGGCGATCCGGGCGACGAGGGGTACGCCGGCCCCACCCTGCCCGCCCGCACCGCGACGACGGACAAGTGGCAGAAAGGACCGCAGAAGCCCGAGCAGCACAGACCGTATCCGTACGACATCGATACGCACTGTGGAATCAAATGGGTGGAGTTCGGCGGCCGTTGGTGGGTCCTGGATTCCGTGTTCCCAGGTGTCGAGCAGGTCAAGGGTGAGCCGCCCTCACCACAGGGCCGGATGCTCGCCGGCTACATGACCCTGATCGGCCCGGACACCGCCGACTTCGACGCCGTCGGAATGCCCACGATGCAATTCGTGCCGGCCGACGACCGACCGCCGGGCTGCGCGTAGAAGGCGTCCGCCCGCCGGGCGTCCCGTCCCGTCCCGTCGGGAGGTCACCCGGCCGGGTAGAAGTGGGTGAGTGACTCCGCGACGCAGGCCGGCTTCGCCGAACCGTCGAGTTCGAAGGTGAAGGCGCGCGTCATCTGGACGCCGCCCCGCTTCACCGGCTGCACGTCCGTCACCGCGGCGTGCAGCCGGACGCGGCTGCCGACGGGCACGGGGGCGGGGAAGCGGACCTTGTTGACGCCGTAGTTGAGGGCCATGCCGACACCGGAGACCTGGAGCAGTTCGGCGAAGAGCGGAATGCCCCAGCTCAGCACCATGTAGCCGTGCGCGATCGTCCTGCCGTACGGGCCACTCGCCGCGCGCTCGGCGTCCGTGTGGATCCACTGGTGGTCGCCGGAGACGTCCGCGAAGCCGGAGATCAGCTCCTGGGTCACCTCCTTCCAGGCGGAGTGCCCGAGGTCCCTGCCCGACAGCCGGATGATCTCGGGGATGCCGTGGACGGTCAGTGCCATGGTGTGCGTACCTCCTGGTGCGGGCCCGCCCCCTCCCGGGCGGAAGGGGGCGGGGCGGAACATGGTCGGCGCGGTGGGCGGACGGCTCGCGGCCGGCGGCGGGCGCCTGCGCCGTCAGGCCGGGACGGCGGCCGGGGCAGAGGCCTCGACGGGACAGTCCTCGGCGCGCTCGTCGTAGTTCGGGCGCTTGAGCAGAAGGAGCATGCAGCCGAGGGTCAGGGCCACCTGGAAGACGGCGTAGGCGATGACCGCGACGATCGACTGGGTCTGGTTCAGCAGGAACTGGCCGATGATCGGAGTGGTGCCGCCGAGGATCGTGCCGCAGAGCTGGTAGCAGAGCGAGATGCCGGTGTAGCGCACGCTCGCCGGGAAGCGGCTGGCGAGCATGCCGGCCAGCGCGGCGTAGTAGAGGCAGTGCGGGATGGTGGCGACGGCCATGCCCAGCATCGCCAGTCCGTAGTTCTCGGTGCCGATCAGCAGGAACATCAGCGGCATCAGGACGAACTCGGGCAGCAGCATGAACGTCACCGCGCGGGACCAGCTCCGCATCCTGGTCGCGATGACGGCGCCGAACGGCTGGACGAAGATCTGGACGATGTTGGCGACCAGGATGATCGTCAGGAAGGAACTGCGGTCGAAGTCCAGGCTGGAGGTCGCCCAGGACAGGGCGAAGGTGGACTTGAAGTACGTCGCCGACAGACCGATCGTGCAGGCGCCGATGCCGAGCACGATCAGCATCGGCTGGGTGCGGATCACCTCGGCCACCGGAAGCTTGGCGACCTTGCTCTTCTCGATCAGGTTCGCCATCGCCGGCGACTCCTCGACCTTCAGCCGCACGAACAGGCCGACCACCACGAGCAGCGCCGAGGCGAGGAACGGCACCCGCCAGCCCCAGGAGACGAACGCGTCGTCCGGCAGCTGGCTGATCGCCAGGAAGGCGAGCGTGCTGAGCGTGTTGCCGACCGGCGAGCCCTGCTGGGCGAACGCGCCGTACAGCACCGACTTGCCCTTGGGCGCGTGCTCCGAGGCGATCAGGACCGAGCCGCCCCACTCGCCGCCGAGGCCGATGCCCTGCACCATCCGGATGCAGACCAGCAGGATCGGCGCGGCGATGCCGATCGAGGCGTAGCCGGGCAGCAGGCCGATCAGGGTGGTGGAGACGCCCATCATCAGCAGCGTGATGACCAGGGTCTTCTTCCGGCCGAGCCGGTCGCCGATGTGGCCGAAGATGACGCCGCCGAGCGGGCGGGCGAGGAAGCCGACCCAGAACGTGGCGAAGGCCACCAGGGTGCCCAGCGGCCCGTCCAGCTCCGGGAAGAACACCTTGTCGAAGACGAGGGCGGAGGCCGTGCCGTAGATGTAGAAGTCGAACCACTCGATGGTGGAGCCGATGAAGGCCCCTATGCCGGCGCGCTGGGCGGTCTTGTTCCGCCCCGTCGTGGCAGCCGCGCTCATTGTTGCTCCCAGAGGTGTCGGTGAGTCGAAGTGCAGGGGACGGGCTCAGGCGGCGACGCGCTCGAAGACGGCGGCGAGGCCCTGGCCGCCGCCGATGCACATGGTCTCCAGCCCGAACCGGGCCTGACGCCGGTGCATCTCGTGCGCGAGGGTCGCCAGGATCCGCGCCCCGGTGGCGCCCACCGGGTGGCCCAGCGAGATCCCGGAGCCGTTGACGTTGATCCGCTCGTGGTCGGCGTCGGTGAGGTCCAGCGCCCGGGTGCAGGCCAGCACCTGCGCCGCGAACGCCTCGTTGAGCTCGATCAGGTCCATGTCGGACAGGGTGAGACCGGCCCGGTCCAGGGCCGCACGGGTCGCCGGCACCGGACCGATGCCCATGGTCCGGGCCGGCACGCCGGCGCGGGCGAAGGACACCAGCCGCAGCAGGGGGGTGAGGCCCAGACGCTCCGCCGTGGCCCGGGTGGTCACCAGGCAGGCGGCGGCCGCGTCGTTCTGGCCGCTGGCGTTGCCCGCGGTGACCGTCGCCCCCGCGTCCTGCCGCGCCATCACCGGCCGCAGGGCGGCCAGTTGGTCCGCCGAGGTGTCGGGACGCGGATGCTCGTCCGCGTCGACGACACTCTCACCTTTGCGGGTGCGCACGGTCACCGGGACGATCTCGTCACGGAACCTGCCCTCGGCCACGGCCCGGCCGGCGCGCTGCTGCGACCGCAGCGCCAGGGCGTCCTGGTCCTCGCGGCTGATGCCGAACTCGCGGCGCAGGTTCTCCGCGGTCTCGATCATCCCGCCCGGCACCGGGTGGTGGACGCCGCCCGCGGTGGCCCTGCCGCGGGCGAGGGAGTCGTGGAGCTCCAGACTCGGCGTCCGGATGCCCCAGCGGCCCTCGTGCGTGTAGAACGGCGCGGCGCTCATCACCTCCACGCCGCCGGCCACCACCACGTCGCTGAATCCGCAGCTGATCTGCATCGCGGCGTCGAGGACGGCCTGCAGACCGGAGCCGCAGCGCCGGTCGACCTGCGTGCCGGTGACGGTGTCCGGCAGGCCGGCGTCCAGGGCGGCGACCCTCCCGATCGCGGGCGCCTCGGAGGTCGGGTAGGCGTGACCCAGGATCACCTCGTCGATCCGCTCCGGGTCCACGCCGCTGCGGGCGACGACCTCGGAGACGACGAGCGCGGCCAGGGCCGCCGGCCGCTGGGACGCGAGCGCGCCGCCGAAACGGCCGATCGGCGTGCGCAGCGGTTCGCAGACGACCACGTCTGCGGAGTGATCGGACATCGTCGTCCCTTCACGGGTGGAAAGCGGTCCCGCCGACCTTGGCATCCCCCACCATGAAGGTCCAATATCTAATTCATCCTCCATTGAGACGTCATCGCTCTCAGTGGGGCGAGGGGCGGATCGGCGTCGGCAGCGCCTTCTCGGCCGCCGCCAGCACCGTGCGCAGGGCCGCGGACGGGTTGTCGGTGCGCCAGGCGAGCGCCGCCTCCAGGCGGACGGGCGGTCCGGCGAGCGGGCGGTAGACCAGGCCGGTCTGCTGGATGTGCTGGCAGGAGGTGAGGGTGAGCGTCACACCCACGCCGGCCGCGACCAGCGCCAGGATGGTGTGCGAGTCGGGGGCCTCCTGCACCACGCGCGGGTGGAAGTCCGCCGTCTCGCAGGACGCCACCATGGCGTCCCGCAGTGAGGAGCCGGCGTTGGCGGGGAAGCTGACGAAGGGGTCCTCGGCCAGCGCGGCGAGCGGAATCTCCTCGCGCTGCGCCAGCCGGTGGTCGGAGGGCAGCGCGCAGACCAGGGTCTCCTCCGCGATCACCCGGGTCGACACGCCGGGCAGGTTCACCGGCAGACGCACGAAGCCCAGGTCGAGCGAGCCCTCGGCGACCCGGGCGAGCGCCACGTTGGCGTAGGTCTGGCCCGCCATGACCAGTTCGATGCCCGGATGCGCCGCCCGCACCGCGCGCGTCAGCAGCGGCAGCGTCTCGTGACTCGAAGCGCCCGCGAAGCCCACCGTCACCCGTCCGAACTCGCCCCGGCCGGCCGCCTTGGCCGCCAGCACGGCGCTGTCCAGATCGTCGAGGACCGTGCGGGCCGGGTCCAGGAAGCACTGGCCCGCACTGGTCAGCCGCACCGAACGGGTGTTGCGCTCGAAGAGCTGGACGCCCAGCTCCTTCTCCAGTTGCCGGATCTGTTGGCTCAGCGGCGGCTGGGCCATCTGCAGCCGCTTGGCGGCGCGGCCGAAGTGGAGCTCCTCGGCCACGGCGAGGAAGGCGGTCAGGTGGCGCAGTTCCATGGGCGGCTTCCCGGTGCTGGTCGGGCAGCCCGGCCGGCGAACCCGCGATTGATACACCTGAGGTATCGGTGCGACCTTAATTCGGTATTGGACACTAATCAATGGCTGCTGGCACGGTGTGGGGACCTTGATCTCCATGACGCCGAGGGAGCACCACCATGGGACCGGACGACCCGGCAGTCCCCGTCACGGCACCCGCGCCGGCCGCACGACCGGTCGTGGACAAGACGATGACGATGCGGGACGCGATCGCCGCTTTCGTCCACGACGGCGACACCGTCGCGATCGAGGGCTTCACGCACCTCATCCCGACCGCCGCCGGGCACGAGATCATCCGGCAGGGCCGCAGGAACCTCACCGTCGTCCGCATGACCGCCGACATCGTGGTGGACCAGATGCTGGCGGGCGGCTGCGTCGCGAAGCTGGTGTCCTCGTTCGTGGGCAACTCCTCGGCCGGTTCGCTGGGCGAGCTGCGGCGCCGCATCGAGCACGCGCTGCCCGAACCGCTGGAGTTCGAGGAGTACAGCCACTACGGCATGGTCTGCCGCTACCTGGCGGGCGCCCAGCGGCTGCCCTTCTATCCGTTGCGGTCCTACGCCGGAAGCGACCTGGTGTCCGTCAACGACGGTATTCGCACCGTCACTTCGCCCTACCCCGGTCCCGACGGGAGCGAGGAGCGCATCCACGTGGTGCCGCCCGTCAACCCCGACGTCACGATCGTGCACGCGCAGCGCGCCGACCGGGCCGGCAACACCCAGATCTGGGGACTGACGGGCGTCCAGGCGGAGGCGGTCTTCGCGGCCCGCAAGGCCGTGGTGGTCGTGGAGGAGGTCGTCGACGACGACGTCGTCCGCTCCGACCCCAACCGGACCATCATCCCGGCGCACGCTGTGGACGCCGTCGTCGCCTGTCCGCGAGGCGCCCACCCCTCCTTCGCCCAGGGCTACTACGACCGGGACAACGCCTTCTACCGGGCCTGGTCGCACATCAGCAAGGACCCCGAACGCCTCCGGGAATGGATGGCTCGGTGGGTCCGCGGCACGCGGGACCACACGGAGTACTTCGCCATGCTCGGTGAGGAGCACTGGGCCGGCCTGGCCGTCGGCGAGGCGCTCAGCCTGCCCGTCGACTACGGGCGGCGTCTGTGACACGCAACGAACGAGAAGAGGAGAGGGACGTGAACGCCGCCTCCGCGACCGCACCGCATACCTCCGTGACCCCACCGCTTGCCCGCGAGGGCGCGGGCACCGCCTCGGCCGACGGCGGCAACACCGGCTCCGCGACCCGTGAGGAGGTGACCTCCTCCGAGTTGCTGTCGGTGGTCGCCTCGCGCGAACTGGCAGGCCGGCGCACCGTCTTCGCCGGCATCGGCCTGCCGACGCTCGCCACCGCGCTCGCCCAGCTCACCGTCGCCCCCGAGGTCGAGATCGTCTACGAGTCCGGGGTGTGCGGCGCCCATCCGTCGCACCTGCCCGAGACCATCGCCGACGCCGTGCTCATCACCGGCGCGGAGGCCGTGCTGTCGATGCCCGCGCTGTTCGGCTACGTCCTCCAGGGCGGTCACATCGACGTCGGGTTCCTCGGCGCCGCGCAGATCGACCAGTGGGGCAACCTCAACTCGTCGGTCATCGGCGAGCGCTGGGACCGGCCGTCGGTCCGGCTGCCCGGACCGGGCGGGGCCATGGAGGTCATGGCCAACTCCCGCGAGGTCTTCGTGGTGATGCGCCGCCACACCCCGCGCTCCTTCACCGCCGAACTCGACTTCTGCACCTCACCGGGCCCCGACCGCGCCCTGGCCGAGGGCATCCGCCCGCTCGGCGCGGGCGTGACCCGGGTCATCACCGACCTCGGCATCCTGGCCCGCTCCGGCGTCGGCGAGGAACTGCGGCTGGTGGCGACCCACCCGGGCGTCACCGCCGAGCAGGTCAGGGCCGCCACCGGCTGGGACCTCCAGGTCGCCGAGACCCTCGCGACCATCGAGCCGCCGACCGCCTCCGAACTGCGCCTGCTGCGCGAGGACGTCGACCCGGGCCGCGTCTACCTGCGCTGAACCCGCAACGGGATCAGCACCCACCGACGGCATCGCCGAGAAGAAGAACGCGTGAGAAGGAGGAAGCGGGTGCGTATCAGGATCGCCGGCGCCGGCGTCATGGGACGGGGCATCGCCCAGTGGGCGGTGGCCGCGGGTCACACCGTCGAGTTGTGCGACGCCCGCCCGGAAGCCGTGCCCGAGGCCGTCGGCTTCGTCCGGGCCATGCTCGAACGGGCCGCGGCGAAGGGCAGGACCACCCCCGCGGAGGCGGCGGCCGCCGTCGCGCGGCTGGTCCCGCTCGACGACCCGGCCGCTCCGGGCGAGGAGGTCGACCTGGTCGTCGAGGCGGTGCGCGAGGACCTGGCCACCAAGACCGGCCTCTTCCGGGCCCTGGAGCAGGTCCTGCCCGCGCATACCGTCTTCGCGACCAACACCTCCTCCCTTCCGGTCACCCGGATCGCCGCCGGCCTCGCCGACCCCACGCGTCTGGCCGGGCTGCACTTCTTCAACCCCGTGCCGCTAATGAAGATCGTCGAGGTGGTCCCGGGCGCGCTGACCCGGCCGGAGATCCCGCCGGCGCTGGTGAAGCTGGTGCAGGACACCGGACACGCGGCGGTGGTCGTGGCCGACACCCCGGGGTTCCTCGTCAACCACGCGGGCCGCGGGCTCGTCACCGAGGCGCTGGCCCTGCTGGAGGAGTCGGTCGCCGACATCGTCGGAATCGACCGCGTCGCGCGCGACGTACTGGGCCTGCGCATGGGCCCGTTCGAGCTGATGGACCTCACCGGCCTGGACGTCACCGCGGCCGTGATCGACTCCATCTGGCACGGCTTCCGGCACTCCGACCGGCTCCGCCCCTCCTTCCTCACGCCCGGCCGGGTGGCCGCGGGACTGCACGGCCGCAAGACCGGCCGCGGCTTCTACCCGTACGGAGACACGGACCCCGCGCCCGCCGCCGTGCCGGAGGAGCCGGTCACCGGAGACGCGGCGCGCCCCGTCCTGGTGCACGGCGAGGGCCCGGACGCCGACGCGCTGCGCCAGGCGCTGACCCGCGCCGGAGCGGTCCTGGAGACCACGCCGGAACCCTCGGCACGGGCCCTGGTCCTGGTCCCCACCTGGGGCACGACGGTGTCCTCGGCCGTCGCCGGCGGCTCGCTGCCGCCGGACCGGACCCTGGGCGTCGACCCGCTCTCCGTCCCCACCGGCCGCCGCGTCCTCGCCCTCACCCCGGCGTCGGCGCCGGACGCCGTACGGGACGCGCGGGCCGTGCTCGCGCTGGCCGAGGGCGCGGAGGGTAAGGGCGGCGCCGCGGAACCCCGCCGGGTGACCGTGGTCCGTGACACGCCGGGCTCGGTGGCGCAGCGGCTGCTCGCCTCCGTCGTCGCGGTGGCGGCGTCCATCGCCGAGCGGTCGATCGCCTCCCCCGAGGCCGTCGACGCGGCGGTCACGGCCGGTCTGGGCTACCCGCGAGGGCCGCTGGCCTGGGGCGACCTGATCGGCGTGCAGCGCCTCCTCGCTCTCCAGCAGCGCCTGCACGCCGCCACCGGAGACCCCCGTTACCGCCCGACCCGCTGGATCACCGAGCGGGCCCAGCTCGGCCTGCCGCTCACGGAACTGGGCGCCGTCCCGCCGCACGCCGTCCCCTGACGGCCGCGCCGTCCTCGCCTCGCCTCCCCTTTCCTCACCTACTGGAGAAGACACCGTGTTCTCAAGGGACTTCGGTCTGACCGAGACCCAGCGCGACATCCGGGCCATGGCCGCGGAGTTCGTCGACACCGAGATCGTTCCGCACGCCCGCGACTGGGACCGCGACGAGCGGGTGGACCCGCGCATCGTCCGGCGCCTGGGCGAACTCGGCTTCCTGGGCCTCGGCGTCCCCGAGGAGTACGGCGGAGTGGAGGCCGACACGCTCTCCTACGTCCTGGCCACCGAGGAACTCGGGCGGGGCGACTCCTCGGTGCGGGGCATCGTCTCGGTCTCGCTCGGTCTGGTCACCAAGACCATCGTGTCGCACGGCACCGAGGCGCAGAGGAAGGAATGGGTCCCGCGACTGGTCAGCGGCGAGGCGCTGGGCTGCTTCGCCCTCACCGAGCCCGGCACCGGCTCCGACGCCGGCTCCCTGGCCACCCGCGCCACCCGCGACGGCGACGACTGGGTGATCGACGGGACCAAGATGTTCATCACCAATGGCACCTGGGCCAAGGTCGCCCTCCTCTTCGCCCGCACCGGCGAGAGCGCCGTCACCGCCTTCCTGGTCCCGACCGACACCCCCGGCTTCACCGCCACGGAGATTCACGGCAAGCTCGGCCTGCGCGGCCAGGCGACCGCCGAACTCGTCCTCGACGGCGTCCGGGTGCCCGACTCCGCCCGCATCGGCGAGGTCGGCAAGGGGCTCGGCATCGCGCTCGGTGCGCTCTCGCGCGGGCGGATCTCGGTGGCCGCGGGAGCGGTCGGCGTCGCTCAGGCCGCGCTCGACGCCGCCGTCGCCTACTCCGTCGAGCGGGAACAGTTCGGCAAGCCGATCGCCTCCTTCCAGCTGGTGCAGGAACTGCTCGCCGACGCCGCCGTCGACGTCCACGCCTCCCGGCTGCTCACCCACCAGGTCGCCCGGATGGCCGACGCGGGAGCCGGGCCCAAGGAGTACGCGACCGACGCCTCGGCGGCCAAGTACCACGCGGCCGAGACGGCCGTGCGGGTCAGCAACAACTGCCTCCAGGTGTTCGGCGGTTACGGCTTCATCGACGAGTACCCGGTCGGCAAGTACCTCCGCGACGCACGCGTCCTCACCCTCTACGAGGGCACCAGCCAGGTGCAGAAGCTCATCATCGGGCGCGCGCTCACGGGCGTGAACGCGATGGCGTGACCGTGTACCGGGCCGCAGGAGCCCGACTCCCTCACCCCTCCGTCCGGAGCAGCGGCTCGCTCCGCAGCGGCTCGGTACCCGCTCGCAGGAGAGCCCCGCCTTCCGCCACGGCCTGCTGCAGTTGCTCGACGAGTCGGCGCAGGCTCGCGTCGAGGTCGACCTGGTCCCTCGTCTCGGCGACGATCGCTTCGCGCACGTCCTCGACGAACGGCTTCCAGGTGTCGCGGGTGCGCCGTGTGCACTCGGTGACGGCTTGTTGCCGCTTCTCGGCCGCCATCTTGTCCTGGTTGCGGCGCGAGCGGTCCGTTCCCTGCTCGTCGAGATCCCGGAGCACCTTCGCCGGACCGGCCTTCCCGTCGGAGCCCTGCCCGGGTGCGTGGTTGGCGGCCTTCAACAGTCCGATGAGCATGGTCCCGACCGTCTCGACGTGTTCCGCGGCACCGCCGGGCCCCGCCGGGGCCGTGGAGGCGTCCTCCCCGGCCCCGAGTGTCGCGACCAGCGAAGCGAATTCGGCCCAGGAAGGCCGGGCGCGCTCCGCAGTTCGGTCACGGTGCGTCCGACGACGTCGGACGCACCCACCGACCTCGGCGTGCGTCGTCGGTCTCGAAGGTTCGACGGGACCTGGGACACGACGAAGCCGGCCCGGGGTTCCGCCGACGACGCACTGCGCGGCGGCGCGGGCGCGCGGCCCCGCGGGGCACCACGCGACTCGAAGGGCGGCGCCCCACCAGGGGTGCCGCCCTTCCGCATACGGCACACCCACGCCCCGCGAAGGAAATGGCCGCTTTCTTCCGCTGTGCGGAGAGTGCGCAGCGTGTTCAATCGCTCGTGTTCGCGTGAGAGTCGACGCCTGCCCCTTGGAGGAGACCGTGATCGCCGCCCCGGAGCCCCAGCTGACCGAACGCGAGGTCGTCGAGCGGGCGGTCGCCCTGCGGCCCGCTCTTCTGGAACGCCAGGCCGAGACGGAAAGGCTGACGCACTACCCGAAGGACACCCACGACGACTTCCTGCGCGCCGGCTTCTACCGCATCCTGCAACCCCGCCGGTACGGGGGCTACGAGTTCGGGCTGCCGGCCTTCCTGCAGGTCGTCGTCGAGGTCGCGCGCGGCTGCCCCTCCACCGGCTGGGCACCGTCGCTGACCGCCGCCCATGTGCTGCAGGCCGCCGCCTTCTTCCCCCAGGAGACGCAGGACGAACTCTTCGGCGACGACGGCGACTTCCGTGCCGCCTCCACCCTGCCCCCGGTCGGCGTCGCGCAGCCGGACGGCGAGGGCTCCCTGATTCTCGACGGCACCTGGTCGTACGCGTCCGGGGCGCCGTACTCGACCCACTTCATCGGGCAGACCCTGAGCGCGCCCTCCGCTCCCGGGGGCCCGCCGGGGCCGTTGCTGCTGTTCGTCGCCCCGCGACGGGTGTGGACGGTGCTCGACGACTGGCACGGCGTCCTCGGCATGCGTGGCACCGGTTCCAACAGCGTCCACATCGACCGGGGCCGGATACCCGCCCACTTCGCCTGCGAGGCCTCCTTCCTCGACCTGCCGGTGGAGGGCGGCACGGTGGGCAGCACGCTGCACGGCAACCCCATGTACGCGGCGCGGGTGGCGAGCTTCTTCCACGCGGAGCTGGCCTCCGTCATGGTCGGTACCGCGTACGCGGCCGCCGACGAGTACGCGCGGATCATCAGCTCCCGTCCGCTGACCTTCGATCCGGGCCGCACCCGCTCCGACCTGCCCGAGTTCCAGCAGCACCTGGGCGAGGCGCTGGGCCGCATCCGAACCGCCGAGGCGGCTCTGCGGGGAGCCGCGGACGACTGGACGGAGACCTGCCGGCGCAACGTGTCCGGCGAGGCCCCGTTCACCAAGGCCGAGGACCACCGGCTCGCGCAGATCTTCCTCACCGCCGGGCGACTGGCCTGGGACGCGCTCCAGGACCCCCTCTTCCGCACGGCGGGCACCCGGCACGGGCGGGACGGAGAACGGATGCAGCGCTACTTCCGGGACGCCGCGACCTACCGCACGCACGTCGCCGTGGGCATGGCCGAACCTCTGGCCCGGCGGGTGGGCTGCGACCGCCTGGGGCTGCCGTCGGACGGGATCCCGCTGATCCCGTAGGCAGGGCGTGCCAGTCACCGCACCCGGAACACCGGCCCCCGTGCGGTGAACGGCAGCCGGGCGTGCGGCGGGACCAGGTAGGCGTGCTCCCGCCGCACCCGCAGCACGTCGCACTCGCCGTCGGTGACGACCAGCACCGGCGCGCCCGGCGGGAAGTCGCCCGCCCGGTGCAGCAGATCGATCCCCGGCTGCAGGACCGTGCCGCCGCGCCCGTGCACCCGGACCCGGCCCGCGATGTCCGCCACCGGCACGAAGCCCGCGTCGTGCGGAGCCGCGTCGCAGAACACCACCCGGGCGGCCGGCACGTCGCGCGCCTCGGCGTAGGAGGCGATGGCGCCCAGCGCCTTGCCGAGCAGCGTCCGGTCCATGGAGGCGGAGGTGTCCAGCACCACGCCGAAGGTGCAGCGGGCCACCTCCTCGGCGGCGGCGTCCGTGAACCGCCCGTCGCACGGTCCCGGCCGCGGCGGAGCGGCCTCGGGGCTGTGCTTCGACGTCGTGGAGGCGGAGTCCCCCACGCCGGAGCACCGCCGGGTGGTCGGCCACGGCGGTTACCCCTCGTTTTGCGAGGCGGACGCCCAGACTCCCAGCTCGTTGCCGCTCGGATCCACGAAGTGCAGTCGGCGGCCGCCGGGGAACGGATACGGGCCCTCGACCACCTCTCCTCCGGCCGCGGTGATCGCGTCCGCCGTGGCGTCGAGGTCCTGCGAGAACAGCAGGACCAGAGGGCCGGTCCGCCCCGGCTCACGGGCGGTGTTCAGCCCTCCCACCTCGCCCTCGCGGTCCGGGGCGACGATGCCCGCGTACCCGGGGCCGTAGTCGGTGAAGGCCCAGCCGAAGGCGGCCGTGTAGAACGCCTTCGCCGCGGCGAGGTCCGTCACGCCGAGTTCGATGTAGTCGATGCCGTGGTGGGTGGACATGCGGGGACTCCTTCGGTGTGTCGATCGCGCTCCAGCATGCCGCAACGTGCACAGCCAGGAGCTGCCCTGCGGGCGGCCGGGTGGTGACGGTGAGGGGCACCCGGGGGGGCTAGGCTCCGGTTCTTCGACGGACGGGGGAATGGCATGTGGCAGCGGGGAATGCGGGTGGTCGTGCTCGGCATGGCCTTGGTGGTCCTCGCCGGCTGCGGCTCCAGGACCGCCGAGACCGATGAGGAAGCGACGGGCACCGCCACGGCCGCCACGTGGACGCTCGCCGCTCCGATTCGCGTCAACGGCATCCGTACGACCGACGGCGGCAGGTCTTTGATGGTCGACGTCGACGTGCCCGACGGGGCACGCGACTGCGTGCGCGCCCTGCGCGGTGAATTGGACACCGTCGAGCACGGCACGGTGTACGTGAGGGTCACGTACGAGAGCCCCTCCTTGGACCGCGATTACGGCTGCACCCGCACTCGGCGGGTCACAGCGACGGTGAAGCTGGGCGAGCCCCTGGCCTCCCGCCGCGTCATGGTGAACAACATGGACGTGTACACCCCCGTCGGTGCCACGCCACCCACCCTGCGGAAGTGCGGTGAGAACGGCTGCGATCCCACGCCGCCGCGTTGCACTCCGTCCTCGTACCAGCAGGCGGTCAACGATACGGACATCCCCGAGCACACGAGCTGGGAGGAACGCGGTTGCGACGACACGTGGCTGGTTCTGGACCTGTCGACCCGGATGGGGCCGGCGTGCGGCGACACCGGTGACGGATGCTCCCCCTCCGTCGTCTCCCAGCGCTGGTTCTACCGGGCCGAGCCCCGGGGCTGGCGGCCGGTCGCCACGAACCGCGATGCGGGGTGCGCCGGGATCCGCGACATCGTGCCGGACGTGCCCGAGCGCCTCTGCGAGTCGCTGCCGCGGCTCGACCGTGACTGATCCGCCTCCACCCGCGTGTGCGCCGACGTCTCCGCTGCCCCGCCGGCGAGCGCGTGCGGGGCGGTCGTGCTGACTCGACAGCCGTGGCGAGCGGCGATGCGTACGCCTGGTGACGTACGCCAGGTGGGTCAAGGGCGTGACAGGGTCGCCGGGGCGGGACCTTCGGGGCGGACGGTGATGCCGTACTCCGTCCTCGCGGGGGTGGAGAGGAAGGCCGGGGGGCGGTGCGGCAGCAGGTGCTCGAGCAGGACGGTCGACTCGCGGAGGGCGAACTGCAGGCCGAGGCAGGCGCGCGGTCCGATCCCGAAGGGGTAGTAGGCGCCCGGCCCGGTGGGGCGCCCGTCCGGGGCGATGAAGCGCCCGGGGTCGAAGCGCTCCGGATCCGGCCAGAGTCCGGGATCGCGGTGGGTGAGGTACGGGCAGACCAGGACGTCGGTGCCCGCGTCCACCGCGTAGCCGGCGAGGATGTCGTCCTCGGCGGCGTGGCGGGGCAGGAGCCAGGCGGACGGGTAGAGCCGGAGCGTCTCGTGGATCAGGGCCTGGACGGCCCGGCGGCGCTGCTCCGAGCCCTCGGCGCCGGCGGCGAGGGCCTGCTCCCGGGCCTGTGGGTACCGGTCGAGGAGAAGATGGAGCCAGGTCAAGGTCGTGGCGGTGGTCTCGTGACCGGCGGCCAGCAACGTGACCAGCTCGTCACGGATCAGCTGGTCGGTGTAGGCGGGATGCTCGGCGGCGGCGTCGGTCAGAACGTGCACCAGCCCTGGACCGTCGGGCCCGGCCGCCCCGCCCCGGGCCGCCTCGACGGCCCGACGGGCGACCGCGTCGATCCTGGCGAGGTCGGCGGCGACGACACCGCGCGCCTCGGCGGCATCGGTGGGCAGGGTGGGAAGCCGTGCTCCCACAGCCCGTACGGCGGCCAGTTCAGCCTCGGTGCCGTCGTCGAGGGGGTGCCCGGTGAGGGAGCGCCAGATGGCGTCGAGGGCGAAGCGGTGCATCTCCTGCCCGACGTCGAAGATCTCTCCCGTGCGCGCGTAGCTCCGCCAGCGCTCGGCGGTCGTCCGGGCCGCCGCGGTGATCCGCTGCTCGTAGCGGCGCATTCCGGCACCGGTGAACTGCGCCTGCAGCAGACGACGTTGTCGCTTCCAGGCCGCGCCGGTGGCGGCCATGACGCCGTCCCCGATCAGCAGGCGGGCGCGATGGGACCGCTTGACGTACCGGTCCGGGCGCCTGGCGAGCACGTGCTGAACCGCAGCCGGGTCGGTGACGAGGACGGTGGGGGTGCGGGACGGATCCAGGCGGAACGCGGCGACACCGCCGACCCGTTCGCGCACCCGGGACAGCAACTCGACGAGCTCGCCTCCCCCTTCACGCCACTCCCCCACCAGTTCGGGGGTCGCCTCGGGCACCGGCCGCCGCATGCCGTGCCCGGATGAAGGGGAGCCTGGACCGGTTACGAGTTCCACCATGCACTCCTGGTCGTCCGGCGCGCCGGGTCCGTGACGGAGGGGGGAAGCACGGGGCGCCGGGGTCGGGGCCGACATCGTCGTCACGAACTGTACGGGAGGAGGTACAGCAGGTGGCGGCGCGTCTCCGCACGGAGTTGCC
>NZ_JBHTVQ010000096.1:0-16777 GCF_042792855.1 Streptomyces sp. NPDC056600 | reverse complement strand
CGCCGGAACCTCCGGCACCACGGCCCACCGCCGTCTCCCGCCCGGCTCAGCCCATCCGCCGCAGGGCCTCCCGGGCCCGGCGGGCGTCACGCAGTCGCCGTTCGTAGGTGGTGCCCAGCAGGAGCAGTACCAGACCGGCCGCGGCCGGCGGAGCCCAGCGGGGGAGGGCGCCGAGTGCCTGGACGAGGTAGGGCGCGAGCTCGTGCAGCGCGTCGAGCACCAGCACCGCGCCGCCCAGCACCAGGGGCGCCTGCAGGCGGCGCACCGCTCCCGCCAGGGTGACGGCCAGAGCCGCCGCGCCGAGCAGCAGCGGCCGCGTCCAGTGCGGGTCCGCCCAGGCGGCGGCCAGGCTCGGCAGCAGGGCCACGGCCAGACCGGGGGCGTAGGCCGACCAGGACGACACCGACGCGTCCCGGCGACGCCGCAGCACGCCCAGCACCAGCACGGGCAGCGCCGCCGGCAGCGCGTACGCCTCCGGGGCGGACACCTCCCAGGCCGCCAGCCGCACCCATGCGGCGAGCACGAACAGGGCGGTCGCGACGTGCGCCACCGGGCGCCGGCCCGGGCGCAGCGCGGTCGCCCCGGCGATCACCCCGGACAGCGCCAGCGCCAGGGCCAGCACCGGCGGGTCGAAGACCGTGAACAGCAGCGCGAACCCTCCGACCACCGCCCCCGTGACCTCCACCGGGAGGGCCGCGGGACCCGCCCAGCGCCGGGAGGCGATCAGCGCCGCGGCCGCCGCCACCGTGAGCAGCAGCAGACCGGCCGTGGAACCCTCCCCGTCGCGCAGGACGACGACCGAGACGACCAGCAGCGCGGCGTGGACCAGGGCGGCGGGCAGCGCGGCCGGGGCGAGCGCGCGGCGCGCCCAGGAGGCCGCCGCGAACAGCGCGATCAGCACCGGCAGCACCACCAGGGGGGCGGCCTTCGTCTCCCCCGACGACAGCGCCGCCCCGCCCGAGGCGACCAGGGCCGCCACCAGCGCGGCCCACGGACCGTCGACGGTCCGCCGGGCGGCCTCCAAGGCCCCCGCGACCACCAGCACCTGGACGGTCAGGCCGGCCCCGCGGGGCAGCTCGAACACCAGGGGCAGCGCGTACAGCACGGCGGCTCCCAGCACCGGCGCAGCCCGCCGGCCCCGCGCCCGCCACACCTCGTGGGGACCCGCCACCGTGAGCACCGCCGTGAGCGTCGCGAGCACGACCGCGGCCGGCAGCCCGTAGGGGAACTCCAGTGGCACGAGCGGCCTCAGCAGCGCCACCACCGGCAGCGGCAGCGCCCACAGCAGCGCCGCCCCGGCCACCACGGCGGACGCCCAGGCCGCCCCGCCGCGCAGCACCGCGGGCAGCGGTGTCCGTGTCACGGCGAGCAGCAGCAGCGCGCAGGCCAGGTAGCCGGGCACCGCCCACTCCCACGGCACCGCCTGCCGGACCCCGCCTCCCGCGGCGGCGACCACCAGCAGGGCGGCGGCCACCGCCGGCGCCGTGGCGGCCGCCCCCTCCCGCAGCCGCCCGGCCACCGCGGCGGCGACCAGCGCGGCGAAGGCCAGCAGAAGACCGGCCGTGGCTGCCGCACCGGCGTCGTGGGCCGACAGTGACAGCCACAGCGCGCAGGGCACGGCCAGGGCGCCCTCCAAGCAGGCCCCGACGCCCGCCGTCCACCGCACCGACGGGCGCAGCGGCGCGAGCGCGGCCGCGGCGCCCAGGGCGGAGCCGGCCAGCAGCGCCGCGACGAACAGCTCGAGGGTGCCGCCATCGGCGTCCGACGCCCACAAGGGCAGCGCGAGCTGCGCGACGGCGACCGCGGCCGGCCACGGGCCGCGCAGCTCACGGAAGAGCCACCCGTACCCGCCCCACAGCGCCGCCAGCAGCGCGCAGGCCGCCGCCGCGTACGCCGCCACCGGCGCGTCGGGCAGGGCCACTCGGTACAGGGCGTACGCGTCGAGCACGGTCAGCGTCATGCCGAGCCCGGCCAGCGACTCCGCCGTCGCCCGCAGCCCGCGTCGCAGCAGCGGCACCGGCGCGGCCAGCACCACGGTGGTGAGGGCGCCCAGCACCAGGGCCCGGCCGCCGATGCCCAGCGAGCCCCACGCCACCACGGTGAACACCAGGGAGGCGATGCCCAGCAGCAGTCCGCCCAGGAGCAGGAGCAGGTTCTGCACGTCCGGGCCGGACGTCTCGCTCCGGGGCGCCCGCCCCTGGGCCGGGACCTGCGCCCAGGGGCCGGGGGAGGGGGCCGGCGTGTTCGCCGGAGCGTTCGCGGCCCACAGCACGCCGACCAGCCAGGCGCGGCGGGCCAGCAGCTGCGCGCGCCGCGCGTCCAGGGACCGCAACTCGGCGTCGATGAGCCGCAGCTCCTCGGCCGGCGGCGGTGGTGGTGTCGTCATACCGGCACCATGACGGCGAAGCGGCCCGGTGCACATGAGTGCGGATACTCAGAACCGGTACTCACCCGGTCCGCGGCCGACGGGGGAGGGGTGTCGTGGAGGAGGCGGAGGCGACAGGTACGGTTTTCCGGACGCTTGTCTTTTTCGAGCGCTGTCGTGTCAGGAAGGGAAACACATGGACGTCGGACTCAAGCGTGAGCTCGAGCGGAAGGTGCGGGCCGGCGAGCGCCTGACCCGGGAGGACGGCATCGCGCTGTACGAGTCGGACGACCTGGCCTGGCTGGGCGCGCTGGCCCACGAGGCGCGCACCGCGCGGCACGGCGACGTCGCCTGGTTCGACGGCGCGGGGTCCGGCGGCGGCCTGGCCTTCGGCTTCGGCGGCCGGCGTGAGCGCGCCGCCGCCGTCGACGCGATGCTGCGGCTGCGCGAGGAGTGGGACGGCAGCGAGCAGGCCGCCGTCCCGACCGGGGACCGGTCCCTGTCCGGCCTGGAGGTCCTCAAGACCTACGCGGTGGCCCGGCTGCTGCTGGACAACGTGCCGCACCTGAAGGTGTTCCGCGAGACGTACGGCGACCGCACCGCCCAGCTGGCGCTGCAGCACGGCGCCGACGAGATCGACGGTCCGGCGGGCGACGAGGTCGTGGAGCTCGTGCAGGACGCCGGCTTCCGGCCCGTCCAGCACGACGGCGCCTACACGGCTGTCCGCGAGTTCGACGGACCCGACCCCGCGCGGCGGGACCAGCCGCAGGCGATGCGGCTCTGACGCGCTACGACGCGGGGCGGTGAGGCCGGCGTCCGGCCCCACCGCCCCGCGTCGCGTCGTCAGCCGATGGTCCACTTCTGGTTGGCGCCGCCGCCGCAGGTCCAGATCTGCAGGCGGGTGCCGTCGGCCGAGGAGTTGTCCTTGGCGTCCAGGCACTTGCCCGAACCCGTGTTGGTCAGGTCGCGGGCCGAAGTGTACGTCCACTTCTGGGCGTTGGTGCCGTTGCAGGTCCACAACTGGACCACGGCGCCGTCGGCCGTCGAGCCGCCCGAGACGTCCAGGCACTTGCCGAGGGCGCGCACCGTGCCGTCACCCGGGAAGCTCCACTGCTGGGCCGCGTTCCCCGTGCAGTTGTGCAGCTGGATCGGCGTGCCGTCGGCGGTCGCGGCGCCCGCCACGTCCACGCACATGCCGCCGATGCCGCGGATGGGACCCGAGGTGGGCGTGGGCGTGGACCCGCCGTCCGAGGTGGAGACGCGGACGTAGTCGATCGTCATGGTCTGCGGGAAACTGGTGGAACCGTCGGGGCTGCCCGGCCAGTTGCCGCCCACCGCCAGGTTGAGGATCAGGAAGAACGGGTGGTCGAAGACCCACCGGTCGCCGCCCAGATCCGCCGGGGTCCGCGTCTGGTAGGCGTTGCCGTCGACGTACCAGACGATCTTGTTGGGGCTCCAGTCGACGGCGAAGGTGTGGAAGCCGTCGGCGAACGCCTGGCCGCCCGGCAGGGTGTAGCCCGCGCCGATGCCCTCGCCGCCGGAGTAGCCGGGACCGTGGATGGTGCCGTGCACGGTGCCCGGCTCGCGGCCGATGTTCTCCATGACGTCCAGCTCGCCGCTGGTGGGCCAGCCCGCGCTGCCGAGGTCGTTGCCGAGCATCCAGAACGCCGGCCAGATGCCCTGCCCGCGCGGGATCTTGATCCGCGCCTCGAACCGTCCGTACGCCTGCGTGAAGGTGCGGGCCGTGTTGAGACGCGCCGACGTGTACTGGCAGCTGCCGTACCAGCACTGCAGCCCGGTGTCGGTGTTCTTGCGGGCCGTGATGACGAGGTTGCCGTTGCCGTCGAGCGCCGCGTTGTTCCGGCTGTTGGTGTAGTACTGCAGCTCGTTGTTGCCGTTGCCCGAACCGCCGGTCTCCACCGTCCACCTGCCGGGGTCGGGGGCGCTGCCCGCGGTGCCGTTGAACTCGTCCGCCCAGGTCTGCGCGGCGGCCGCCGCGGTGGCCCGGTCGGGAGCGGTCGCCGCGGCCGCGCGCGGCGCGCCCGCGCCCTGCGCGACCAGCAGCGCGGCCGCGAGGACGGCGACGAGCAGCAGGGTGAGCGTGGTGACGGGCAGTCGTCTCGTCGATTGTGCAACTGTCATGGCGTGTACGTCCCTTGAGCGTGGGGGAGGGGGCCTGTGCGCACCGTGCCGATCGGGAACGGCCGCCCGCGGGTGGGACGGAGCCGCTCCGCTTGCCCCAGATGGTATGGACCAAGTGGGGTGCGGCCAATGGTGCGTGCGGCGCGGAACCGTCCGCGCGCCCAACATGGCCGGATCCGGTCCGGCGGACCCGGCGCGATCCGGGGCCGCACCCCCTGTTCCTGCGGCGGACCGGTGTTTAGCCTCTGCGCATGACACAAGAACCGCTGCGTGAGGAGGAGCCGCCCGTCGGGCGGGAGGTGCCGGCCGTGAAGGTCTCCACCGGAGCCCTGCTGCGCTATTCGGCCGGGTCGCTCGGGATGGGCGTCTGGATCACCGTGCCCGGCATGCTGCTGCTCTACTTCATGACCGACACCCTGGGCGTCAGCCCCGCCCTCGCCGGCGTCACGCTGCTGGTCCCCAAGATCGTCGACGCGGTGGCCCACCCCGCGCTCGGCACCTGGTCGGACCGTGAGGCGAGGCGTCACGGGCACCGCCGGCGGATGCTCACCGTGGGACTGGCCCTGGCGTTCGCGTTCACCGCCCTGTTCACCGTGCCCTCCGGACTCTCCGGCGTCGGTGCGGCGCTCTGGGTCGGCGTGACGTACACGGCGGGCAACCTGCTGTTCGCCTGCTTCCAGGTCCCCTACGTCACGACGCCCACCGAACTGCGCATCGGCTACCACGAGCGCACCCGCGTCTTCATGTTCCGGATGGCGGCGCTCACCGTCGGCCTGCTGGCCACCGGCGTCGCCGCGCCGGCTCTGGTGGCCTCGGGCGAACGCGCGGCGTACTCCCGCGCGGCGATGATGCTGGCCGCCTTCATGATCGTCACCGGCCTGGTCGCCGTGCGCGGGGTCCGCCGCCTCACCGAGGAACGCGGCACCCTGCCGCCCTCCGGCGAGGGCCGTTCGGTCGTCGCCGACGTCCGGGCGGCGCTGCGGGACCGGGACTTCCGTCCGCTGCTGCTCGCCTACCTCGTCACCGGCACCACCACCCACCTGTTCCTGGCGGCCGTGCCGTACTACACGGCGTACATCCTGGGGAACGAGAAGCTGACCTCCGTGCTGATGGGCGCCTTCCTCGGCCCGGCCGTGCTGGTCGGCCCGCTCTGGCAGGCGCTCTCCCGGCGTCACGGCAAGCAGCGCGCCCTGATGACCGCGCAGGCCCTGTTCCTGGCCGGCTGCCTGGCCCTGTGGCCGGCCGGCGAGCTGGGCGCCGCGGCCACGGTCGTCGTGGCCGTGGCGCTGGGCGTCGCCTTCGCCGGTCTCCAGCTGCTCTCCTTCAGCATGCTGTCCGACGCCGTCGCGGCGGCCGAGACGAGGGGCGACACCCGCGCGGGCGCCTACTCGGGCATCTGGACGGCCACCGACGCGACCGGAACGGCGCTGGGCCCCTACCTCTACGCCCTCGCGCTGGCGATCGGCGGCTTCGTTGCCACCACCGAGGGCACCGCGCCGCAGCCGCAGCGGGCGCTGGACCTGCTGCTCATCGGCTTCACGGCGCTTCCCGCCGCCCTGATGGCGCTGGCCCTGATGTTCCAGCGCCGCTGCCGCCTCGACGAGCGGGGGAGGCCGGAAACGGTCGTCCGGACAGAACCGGAACCGACCGTCTGACCAGGGCATGACATGCGAACGGCCGCGGGGGCCGGTGTGAACCCCGCGGTCACGCGTCCGCGGGCACGGTCACATGGCGGGCGCCGAGCGGATCGCCGCGATGTCGAACTGGAGCCGCACCTTCTCGCTCACCATCGCGCCGCCCTCTGCCAGCCTGCTGTCGTAGGTCAGGCCCCAGTCCGAACGGTTGATGGTGGTGGTCCCGTCGAAACCGGCCCGCTGGTAGCCGAAGGGGTCGGTGACATTGCCGATGTAGGTCAACTCCAGCGTCACCGGCCGGGTGATCTCCTTGATGGTGAGGTCCCCGGACATCAGGAACACGTCACCGCCGGCCGTCTCCACGGAGGTGCTGACGAACCGCATCGTGGGGTAGTGGGCGGAGTCGAGGAAGTCGCGCCCGATCAGGTGGGCGTCGCGCTGCTCCACGCCGGTGTCCACGCTGCCCGTGTTGATCACGATCTCGGCCTGCGAGCGGGTCGGCTTGGTGCCGTGGAAGAAGAGACGGCTGCTGTACTCCCGGAAGCACCCCCGGACCGTCGTCACCATGGCATGCCGCACGGAGAAGCCGACCCGGCTGTGGGCCGGGTCGACGAACCACTCACCGGTCAGCGAGGCGAGATCGGGGTCGACGGGAGCCACCTGCGCGAAAGCCGATCTCGCCTCGACGGCGGGATCCGTCACGGCGAGGGACTCCGGTCGACCGGGGGCCGCGGTTCGCTTGAACAGACTCACACTTCACCTGTTTATTCGCTCGGGACTGCACGCACGACTGCGGGATCCTAATCCAGAGTCCCGCTTTTCGGCACCATATGCAGGCGCGCGCAGAATCCCCACACATTCCGCACGGGCTGGACCGGATACCCGCTCCCCTCGGTCTCATGCGCACCACTTTCGGCGCCTGGAGGCCCTGGGAAACTGGCCTGGTCAGGGCTGTGTACGGTAGTCGCTCCACAGTGTGGGTGTGGCATGGGTGGCAGGTGAAACGGATCACGCGCAGGCGGATTTCCGCCACACCCGCCCGTCCAGGGAAACCAGTCGATTACCGGGGGTTACCACATTGCCCGGGAGATGCTCCGGCAATTTACCGAAGTGATGGCGGAAGATCGGTTCCCCTGCTTTGCGCCCGAATTGCGTCAGCCCCGCCGCCCGGCACAGCAGACTGAGTGCGTCGGCCGACGCCGAGCCAGGCTCGGCGGTGTGGGTCAGCAGGCGCCGGCCGTCGCCGTCCGGCAGATGCAGCACCTCGTAGTGCAGTTCCAGGTGACCCACCTGCGGATGATGGAACCGCTTGGTGCCGCTGGAGCACAGCCGGACGTCGTGCCGCGCCCACAGGGCGGCGAACTCCCGGCTGCGGATCGACAGCTCCCCGACCAGTTCGGCGAGCGCGCGGTCGTCCGGGCGGTGGGCGGCCGAGTACCGCAGCGACGAGACGGCCGGCGCGGCCTCCTCGTGCCAGTCGGGGTACAGCTCACGGGTGTGGGCGTCCAAGAACGGGCGTGGCCCAGCGCGTTCCACGCCAGCACGTCGTTGCGCCGGCCCAGCAGCAGGGCGGGCACCGTGGGCATGGACGCCAGCAGGCGGGGCCGCCGCGCTGCTGTTCGGCTTCGCTCTGCCGCGGGCCCGCGGCGCGGGGGAGCCAGGGGCTGGAGCCGTCGACGCGCTGACCTGCCGCCGCCCACCGTCCCCGGCCGGCCGAGCCGCCGCCCGGGGGCGGCGTGTCGTTACGCCGGACTCCCGCCCCGACTCGTACCGATCCGTCACCGGCCGAACAATCGAAGCCCGGCGCGTCCGCCGCGGAACCCCGGACGGCCCCGGGATGCCGGACGCCGGACGCCGACGCCCGGCCTACGACGCCGACGTGCGACCCGAGTGAGGAACCCGATGTCCGTACCCTCCGACGAGGCCCCCGTGGCGACGCCCCCGCCCTCCGCGCCGTCGCCGAGAGCCCTGCGCCGCAGGCTCACCGTTCTCGTGCTGGGGCTGACGGTCCTGGTCGTCGCCATCCTCGTGGCCTTCGCCCTGCCCGCCGTCAACGGCGGGCCACGCGAGATCCCGATCGGCGTCGCGGGACCGGCGTCGGCCGCGGAGCGGCTGGAGCGGGCGAGCGCCGGCACCGAGTGGCAGGTCACCCGCTTCGACGACATCGGGGAACTGACCGCCGCGGTCGAGCACCGGGAGATCGTCGGCGGCCTCGCGGTCACTCCCTCGGGCGTGACGCTCTACCAGGCCAGCGCCGCCGGTCCGCAGGCCGCCGCGGCACTGGCCGGGCTGGCCACGGGGGCGGCCGGACGGCAGCACGCCGAGCTCACCGTGAAGGACCTCGCGCCCTTCCCGGAGAACGACCCGCGCGGCGCGGGATTCTCCGCCGCCGCGCTGCCGATGGTGTTCGGCGGCATCATCCCGGCCGCCGCCCTCGCCCGGCTCTTCCCCGGCCGGCCGCGCCACCGCCTGGCAGGCGCGGTGCTGTTCTCCCTCACGGCGGGCTTCGCGGTGACCGCGGTGCTCCAGTACGGCATCGGCTCGCTGACGGGCCACTACGGGACGACCGCGCTCGGTCTCTCCCTGGGCATCGCGGCCCTGGCCCTCACGCTCCTGGGACTGGAGGCGGTCTTCGGACTGCCCGGGTTCATCGTCGGCGCGGCGCTGATGATGCTGCTCGCCAACCCGCTCTCCGGCCTCGTCACCGGCCCGCACTGGCTCCCGGGCGGCTGGGCCGACCTCGGACAGCTCCTGCCGCCCGGCGCCTCCGGAAGCCTGCTGCGTGCCAACGCCTTCTTCCACGGCATCGGCGCCCTGGGGCCGGCGCTCGTCCTCGCCGGCTGGGTGCTGCTCGGCGTCACCCTCCTGCTCACCGGCGGCCGGATCCGCGACCGCCGCGCGGAGCGGGCGCGGCGGAAAGCCGCCTGAACCACCGCCGGCGGCCCCGATGGCCCCGGCGACCCCGGCGGTTCTGAGGGCTGCGGCGGCTGCCCCGGTGACCCTCAGGCGTGCGACAGGCCGAAGGACACCAGGAACCCGCACACCGTCACCAGGCCGATGGCGAGGTGCGCGTCCTCGAAGGCCTCCGGGATCATCGTGTCCGCGACCATCGCCAGGATCGCCCCGGCGGCCAGCGCCGTCACCGCCGCGATCACCGAGGGGGAGAACTCGCCCACCACCGTGTAGCCGAGCACCGCCGACACCGTGCTCGCCGCCGCGATCGCGCCCCACACGCCGAACACGAACCCCTTGCTCCGCCCCGCCTTGCGCATGCCCGCCGAACTCGACAGTCCTTCCGGCACGTTGCTGATGAACACCGCGACCACCGTGACCAGGCTGACCGCCCCGCCGTCCAGCAGGCTGACGCCGATCACCGCGGACTCGGGCACCCCGTCCAGCAGCGCGCCCAGCGCAAGGGCGGTGCCGGAACCGCCCTGCTGGTCCTCCGACGGCTGCCGGTGCGCCGCGTGACGCCCCGACCGCTTCCGGTGCCGCGCTCCCCGGCGGGCCAGCCAGACGTTGCCCAGGGTGTACGCCACCGCGCCGATCAGCGTCCCGAGGGCCGCGGGGGCCAGCCCCGCCTGGTCGTACGCCTCGCCCACCAGCTCGAAGGAGACCGCGGAGAGCAGCACGCCGGCGCCGAAGGCCATCACCGTGGCGATCACCTTCGCCGGCACCCGCATCCCGAAACCAACCACCGCCCCCAGCAACAGCGCCGATCCGGCCACGAACCCCCACAGCCCCGCCTGCACCACTTCAGCCATATGGCACCTCCTACCCGGGGGCCCGCGAACGAGCCCGCCCGGCCGACGGCTTTCACGCGCCCGGTGGAGTCACCGTGCGCACGGTCACGGACCCGCGTCCGCCTCCCCGAACCCGATCAGGGCGCCCCGGGCGTCGAACCGGGCGGTGCGCGCCCAGGCGAGTTCCCAGCGGTTGCCCTCCGGGTCGGCGACGTAGGCGGAACGGCCGCCCCACTCGCGGTCCGTCGGCTCCGCGACCGGCAGCGCGCCGGCGTCCACGGCGGCGCGGAACGCGATGTCCACGTCCTCACGGCGGTCCAGGTTGCAGGCGAGCGTCACCCCCGACCAGCCCGGCGCCGGCCGCGGCACGCCGGGGGCCGCCTCGGCGGCCAGGTCGTCGAGCGGGTACAGGGCGAGCAGCACGCCGCCCAGCAGGAAGCCCGACCAGGAGTCGTCGCTCCCGGGCGCCTCCTCCCAGCCGAGGGCGCGGTAGAAACGCCGGAGCACCGGCAGGTCGCGGGCGCCGAGGGTCAGCACGGACAGACGCGCGGGAAGTCGGGACACGGCGGGAGGCTAGCGCACCGGAAGGGACTCGACACCTGGTCCCGCGTCACCAGGACCTGGTCCCGCGTCACTCGGCACCTGGCTCCGTGTCACCCGTGTCGGTGACCCGGCCGCGTGGTGCGGCGCGCGCACTGGGCCGAACGGAGCAAGGTGACAGCGTGATCCGAACCCGGCAACTGACCTTCGCACTCCTCGCCCCCTTCCTGGTCACCGGCTGCGTCGCCGTGACGCCGAACGCGCCCCGCCCGCCCCGGGACGCCGCCACGGCCGCGGTCAGCCGACCGGCGGTCGAACAGACGGCGCCACGTCAGGACAGGGGTGAGCTGGTCGAGAGCGGCGAACGCAAGCGCCGTGCGAAGAAGGACCAGGAGAAGGCGGGCGGTCGGAGCCGCGCCGGCGAGGGAACGCGGGTGCGGACGCAGGGGCGGGGCGAACCCGCCGCCGGGCCCCGGCCCCGGGCCGAGAGCCGATCCGGGAGCGAGATCCGCTCCCGGGCGCCGGGAGCGCGACGGCACGGCTTCGGGCGGCCTCGGCAGCGGGTGGAGCAGCCGAGGGCCCGGGTGCGTCCCGCACCCCGGCCCCGGCGGCACGGCGGCCACGGGGCCGGCGGCCGGGGAGGGTTCCGGATGGGCGAGTGGTGCCGGCAGGCCCGCGGGGTCGCCTCGTCGGACGTCGTGTCCCTGTGCCACCGGGCGTACGGGCGCTGACACCCGTCCGCGCGCACCGGCCCGCAGGAGTGGATCACCGCCGGGCCGGGGCGGGACGGGGCGCCGTCGTGCCGGTGCGGGCCGCCACCGTGGCGGAGCGGCCCGCGGCGCCTCGCGGCGTCAGACGCGCGGACGCTCCAGGGTCAGCAGCAGGCCCTCGACCGCGCCGGGACCTATGCGGCCCTTCACGTCGGCCGACGTGATCGTCTTCAGGCGCCAGCCCTCCTCGGCGTGCTTGTTGAGGGTCTTCTCGAGCTTGTCGCCGTCCAGCGCGTCGCCGATCAGCGACTCGCGGAAGGTGACGACCTTGTACTCGTACACGGTGGGCGTGCTCATGCGGTGGTGCCTCCGGGCGGCGTGGTCGGCGTGGGCCGACATGATCGATCCGACAGGGGCACAGCCAACCACCTCCCGCCCGGCGGCGCGACGCCCTCGGCCCATTCCCCCGCGGCGACGGCGAAGGGGCCGGCCCGCGCGACGGCGGGACCGGCCCCTTCGGCCGAGCCGGCAGGCGGTTCAGCGGCCGGCGTTCTCGCGCCCGGCCCCGTTCCCCGCCTTGGCCGCCTTCGCGGCCTTCTCGGCGTGCAGCTGCTTGACGCGCTCCTGCTCCTTGCGGACGTCCGCCTGGAGGGCCTGCTCCTTTTCCAGCCACTCGGGGCGCTCGTCGCGCAGCGCGTTGATCTGCTCCGTGGTCAGCGCCTCGGTGATGCCGGCACGGGCCAGCCCGGAGGCGGAGACGCCCAGCCGCGCCGCGACGACCTGACGGGGGTGCGGGCCGTTGCGCCGCAGCTCCCGCAGCCACTCCGGCGGGTCGGTCTGGAGCTGGTTCAGCTCGGCGCGCGAGACGACGCCCTCCCGGAACTCGGCGGGCGTGGCCTCGAGGTACACACCCAGCTTCTTCGCCGCGGTCGCGGGCTTCATCGTCTGGGTGTTCTGGTGCGACTTCATACCGCCAAGCGTAACGACCGCGCGGAGCGCCTCCGACCACGCCGGGTAGCCTGGGCCGGGTGACAGACTCCGCCGCATCCCCCGTCTTCCGGCTCGCCTACGTACCGGGAGCCACGCCCGCCAAATGGGTGCGGATCTGGAACGAGCGTTTCCCGGGCACCCCGCTCGAACTGACTCCGGTGGAGGCCCACGATGCCCAGGAGCTGCTGCGCACCGGCGGCGCGGACGCCGGACTGGTCCGTCTCCCCGTCGACCGCGACGTCTTCAGCGCCATCCCGCTCTACACCGAGACGACGGTGGCCGTGGTCCCCAAGGACCACCTGATCACCGCCGCGGAGGAGATCTCCCTCGAGGACCTCGCCGAGGAGGTCGTGCTGCACCCGCTGGACGACGTGCTCGGCTGGGATCGGCTGCCGGGCGAGGAGGCCTTCGAGCGGCCGGCCACCACCGGGGACGCCGTCGAGCTGGTCGCGGCGAACATCGGCGTGCTGGTGGTGCCGCAGTCCCTCGCCCGCTTCCACCACCGGCGGGACCTCACCTACCGGACCGTCGTCGACGCGCCGCAGTCCGAGGTGGCGCTGGCCTGGCCGCAGGACGCCACCACGGACGCGGTGGACGACTTCATCGGCGTGGTGCGGGGGCGCACCGCCAACAGCACCCGGGGGCGGCGCGCCGCCGAGCCCGAGCGGAAGCAGGAGCCGGCCCGTGCGGCCCGCGGCGCCGCGCAGGGCGGCCGGCAGAAGCCGCAGAGCGGCGGGCGGGGCGGACGCTCCACCCCGGCCGGCGGCAAGGGCGGCGCCCCGCGCCGCGGCGGCGGCAGGCCCAAGCGGCGGGGCTGACCCTCCGCACCCCTGAGGCAGGGGCGCGGCTCAGGGCGAGGCGGCCGCGGGGCTCAGGGTGAGGCGACCGCGCGGCCCAAGGACTCCACCAGCGGCAGCAGGCGGTACGGCACGCGCTCGCGCAGCGCCACCTCCGTGCGGGTGCGGACCACCCCCGGGAGGCTGATCAGCTTCTGGATCACGTCCTCCAGGTGGCCGTTGTCCCGCGCGACCACACGGGTGAGCAGGTCCCCGCCGCCCGTGATGGAGAAGGCCTCCACGATCTCCGGCACCGCCGCCAGCTCGTCACCCACCTCGTCCAGGTGCCCCTGGGTCACCTCGATGTGGACGAACGCCAGCACCGGGTGCCCCAGCGCCGCGGGCGACAGCGCGGGTCCGGTTCCCGTGATCACCCCCCGGCGCTCCAGCTGGTCCAGCCGGGCCTGGAGGGTGCCCCGGGCCACCCCGAGGATGCGCGCGTACTCACGCGCGCTGGTGCGCGGCTGCTCCAGCAGCAGTCGCAGGATGCGGGTGTCGAGCTCGTCCACGGACATGGCCGCCGACTGTAGCAACGGGCCGGTCGCCCGCCTTTGCGCCGGGGCGCCCGAAAGGTGGTCCGATGGCTCCCTCCCGGCCGAAGTCTGCTTCCGGATGATGAGCCAATGGCCCAGTGCTCTCGTGGTCGTTTGAGCCATCAGCGTCTGTCGTGGTGAAATGGTCGGGTCAATGGCGCTGCGGATCCCCGCGGCGTCTTTTTTGTGCCGCTTTTCATGGCGCCGGTTCGGCCGGGCACCGCCGGGACGGCGTCGAGGAGGGTGAGACCTTGGTCCTGACACAGAGGAAGCCGTGGACGCGGGCGTTCGTGCCGCCGGCCGACCCCGGGCTGGTCCGGCTGCGCTTCGCCTCGCGGGGCGTGCTGGGCATCGCCGCGGCCGTGGCGGTGTGCGGGCTGATCGGGCAGGACATCGCCGGTCTGGCGACCGGCGGCCTCGCCGCCCTGCTGGTGCTGTTCACCGTCACCGACCCGACGGTGCGCGGCCAGGCCGTCACGGTCGCCCTCCAGCCGCTGGTGGGCCTGCCCGTCCTGGCGGCCGCCGCGCTGCTGCACGGGCGCCCGGTGGCCGGCGGCCTGGTCTTCGTGGCGATCGGCGGCCTCGGCGTGTACGCGCGCCGTTGGGGGCCGCGCGGTCACACCCTGGGCGCCTTCGCCTTCATGTGCTTCTTCGTGGCCCAGTTCGGCCGGGTCACGCCCGCCACGCTGCCGTCCCTCTGTGTCGCCGTCCTGCTGTCCGTCGCGGTGGCGGCGGTGGTCCGCTTCGGGCTGTGGTGCTACGAGCGCCGCCTTCCGCAGCCCGTCCCGCCGGCGCCGCCGGCCGGAGGCGCCGGGCTGCGCCGCATCACGACCCGGCAGGCCCTCCAGGTGACCGCCGGCTGCCTCTTCTCGCTCCCGCTGGGCCATCTGCTGTCGCACGAGCGGTGGTACTGGGCCGTCGGCGCGACCTGGTGGATCTTCGTGAACGTGACCTCCCGCGGCGAGACCGCGGTCCGCGGCTTCCGCCGGGTCCTGGGCACCTGCCTCGGCGCGGTCCTCGGCCTCGTCCTCACCCTGCCGCTGCACGGCGCGCCCGTCCCCTCGGCGGTCGTCGCGGCCGTCGCCGTCTTCGGGATCTTCTACACGGCGCAGACCTCGTACACCTGGATGATGCTGTCGGTCACGGTCCTCGCCCAGGCCCTCTACGGGCTGGCCGGGCTGCTCGACGGCCACCTGCTGGCACTGCGGGTTGCCGAGACGCTGGCCGGCGCGGCCGGCGCCTGGCTGGCCGTGCTGCTGGTGCTGCCGGTCACGACCCATGCCTTCAACGACGCCTGGATCCGCCGCGCCGTGCGGTGCGTGCACGCCTGCACCACCGAGGCCGCGGCCCGGCTGGCCGGCGACCCCGACGCCGACCCGGCGCCCCGGGTGGCCGAACTCGAGGCGCTGCTGGCGCAGGTGCGCAAGACCGTCGCGCCGCTGGTGCACCCCCTGTACCTGGGCCGGGAGCGCCGGGAGCGGGCCCGGCGGGTATTGGTGCTGCTCGACGAGTGCGCGCGCGAGGTCCGCGCGCTGGTGACCGTGGCCGCCGACCCGGAGGCCTCGCACGACGCCCGGCTGGCCGCCGCGTGCTGGCGGGTGGAGGCGGCCGTCGAGGCGCTCACCGGGCCCGCCGCCGGACGGTCCGTGGAGACCGGCCGGCGGGAAACGGTCGCCGAGGGGGCACTGGCCCACCTGCACGGCGTGGAGCGGGCCCTGGTCGCCCTGGCCGAGCCGCTGCGGGCCTCCGCGCCTGCCGGGACGTCCGCGCCGGCCCGGGTCTGACCGGTCCCGACAGCCCTCCCGCGCAGCTCCGACGGAACCCTGTCACGCCGCCGAGCACCGCCGCCGCGCCCCGTCCGGAGCACCGTGCGGCGCCCCGTCGAGCGCGGCCGCCGCTCCAGGTCCGGCGCTGCCCGCCACGGCGGCGTGGAGCAGAGCCGCCGCACCACCGTCGACGGGCGCACGCGACACCCCGCCGAAGTGTGCCGAATTTGGTCTAGGCCAATCGCCGCCGACTGCTACCGTCGCAGGGACCGGAACACCGGCGCACCGGCGGACACCGACCCGCACGGCACGCCGTCACACCGGCACGGCGGACGGGCGCGGCGGCGAGAGGGGACCAGCGGTGGCGGACGGCGGCGGGGCGCGGGGGCCCAAGGCGTACATCGGGTCCTTCACCGCGGCCGGAGGCCCCGGACTGGTCACCGCCGACCGTGATCCGGGCACGGGGGCCCTCGCCCTCGCCGGGGCCCTGGACGATCTGCCCGACCCGTCCTACCTGGCCCTGTCCGCGGACGGCGGGGTGCTCTACGCGGTGAGCGAGACCGCCCGGGGCGCCGTCGCCGCCTACCGCCTCACCGCGGACCTCCCCGTCCGACTCGGCCCGCCGGTGCCGGTCGGTGGGAGCGGTCCCACCCACCTGAGCCTCTTCGCCGGCCGGGTGCTCACCGCCAACTACAGTTCCGGCAGCGTCTCCGTGCTGCGGACCCGTCCCGACGGCGGGCTGCTGAGGTCCTCCGCCGCCGTGCTGACGCACACCGGTTCCGGTCCCTCCAGCCTGCGCCAGCAGGGACCGCACGCCCACCAGGTGCAGCCCGACCCCACCGGCCGCTGGGCGGTCAGCGTCGACCTCGGCACCGACTCCGTCAGGGTCTGCGCGGTCGGGGACGAGGGCCTGCGGGTATACCGGGAGATCAAGATGCGCCCCGGTTCGGGTCCCCGGCACCTGGCCTTCCACCAGGACGGCGACCGCGCCTACGTGGTCAACGAACTGACGCCCACCGTCACCGTCTGCCGCTGGAACGCCGCGCGAGGGCTCCTGGAGCCGCTGTGCGAGCTCGGCGTTCTGGAGAGGGCTCCGGAGGGCGACGCGTACCCCTCGGGAGTGGTCGCGTCCGCCGACGGCCGTTTCGTGTGGACCGCCACCCGCGGGGCGGACCTGATCTCGGTGTTCGCCGTCGACGGGGAGACCCTGCGCCTGCGGGCCACCGTGCCCTGCGGCGGGCACTGGCCCCGCGCCCTCACCGCCTGCGGGCGCTTCCTCTACGTGGCCAACGAGCGCTCCGGCGACGTCACCTGGTTCGAGACCGACCCCGCCACCGGAGTGCCGGAACGGCGCGGTGCGGTCGCGGTCCCGGCCGCCTCCTGCGTGGTCGTCGGCTGACGGCGCACGGCTGAGACGGCTGACGGCGCACGGCTGAGACGGCGCACGGCTGACGGCGCACCGTGACGCACGAAGGCCGCGGGCCCCGCTCCCGGATCCCTGGGGATCGAGGAGCGGGG
>NZ_JBHTVQ010000095.1:0-16987 GCF_042792855.1 Streptomyces sp. NPDC056600 | reverse complement strand
CGGAACCCCTCCCCACCCCCGGTGGGTCGGGTGACTCAGAGCACGTCGCCCTCGGCGGCGCGCTCGGCCAGACGTACCAGCGTGCGCACGCCGGAGCCCGTGCCGCCCTTCGGCGTGTAGCCGAACGGCTTGCCCTCGTTGAAGGCCGGACCGGCGAGGTCCACGTGCGCCCAGGTGATGCCCTCGCCCACGAACTCGCGCAGGAACAGACCGGCCACCAGGCCGCCGCCCATCCGCTCGCCGATGTTGGCGATGTCGGCCGTGGCGGAGTCCATGCCGGCGCGCAGGTGCTCCGGCAGCGGCATCTGCCAGGCGTCCTCGCCGCTCTCCTCGGCCGCGTCGTGCACCAGGGCGCGGAAGCCGTCGTCGTTGGCCATGATGCCGAAGGTCCGCGAACCCAGGGCGATCATCATCGCGCCGGTCAGCGTCGCCACGTCGACGATCGCGTCCGGCTTCTCCTGCGAGGCCGCCCACAGACCGTCGGCCAGGACCAGGCGGCCCTCGGCGTCGGTGTTGAGGACCTCGACGGTCTTGCCGCTGTACATCCGCAGCACGTCACCCGGACGGGTGGCGGAACCGGACGGCATGTTCTCCGCCAGGCAGAGCCAGCCGGTGACGTTCACCTCGAGACCGAGCCGCGCGGCCGTGACCACGGCGGACAGGACCGCGGCGGCGCCGGACATGTCGCACTTCATGGTCTCGTTGTGGCCGGCCGGCTTCAGGGAGATGCCGCCCGAGTCGTAGGTGATGCCCTTGCCGACGAAGGCCAGGTGCTTCTTCGCCTTCGACGAGGTGTACGACAGCTTCACCAGCCGCGGCGGACGGGTGGAGCCGTTGCCGACGCCGAGGATGCCGCCGTAGCCGCCCTTGGTGAGCGCCTTCTCGTCCAGCACGGTCACCTTGAGGCCGTGCTCCTTGGCGGCCTTCTGCGCGATCTCCGCGAAGGTCGCCGGGAACAGGTCGTTCGGCGGCATGTTGATCAGGTCGCGGGCGTGGTTCATCTCCTCGGCCAGGGCGGCACCGCGCTCCACGGCCGCCTTGAAGGCGCGGTCGCGCGGCTTGCCGCCGAGCAGCACCGCCTCGCCCAGCGGGCCCTTCTTCGCGGCCTTGGAACCCTTGGCGCCCTTGGCGTCCTTGCCGGACTCCTTGTAGGCGTCGTAGGAGTACGCGCCCAGCAGCACGCCCTCGGCGACCGCGCCGGCCGCCTCCGCGTCCTCCAGCGGCAGCGCGAACGCGGCCTTGGCGACGCCGGTCAGCGCGCGGGCGGCGACGCCGGCGGCGCGGCGCAGCGCCTCGGAGTCCCAGACCTCGTCCTTCTCCGGCTGCGCGCCCAGGCCGACGGCCACCACGAGGGGGGCCTTGAATCCGGCCGGGGCGGGCAGCTTGGTCACCTCGCCCTCGGCGCCCGAGGCGCCCAGGGTCTCCAGCAGGCCGGCCAGGGAACCGTCGTACGCCTCGGCGACGGCCTCGGCGCCCGCAGCCACGACAGGGCCGCCGTCCGGCTGCGCGCCCTTGGCGACACCGACGACGATCGCGTCGGCGCGCAGGCCGGCGACCGCGGCGGTGCTGAGGGAAAGATCAGTCACGGTGGTGATGTCTCGCTTCCGTTGAGAGGGGGGTTGCTTCCGCAGGGCCGAGAGGATGGGCTCGGCCGGGCCCTGGGCTTCTGGGAGGAGCCTACGCGCGGCCTCCCGCCCTGGTCGGCCCAGGCACGGTCACCCCACGCACAGCACCAGCAACGAGACGGTCGCCGCGGTCTCCGCCAGCGCGCCCAGCACGTCCCCCGTTACCCCGGAGAAGCGGCGTACACAGCGGCGCAGCAGCGTCTCCGCCGCCAGACACCCCAGCAGCACCGCCGCCGCGGCGCGCAGCGCCTCGATCCGGCCGCCGAGCAGCAGTCCGGCGGCGGCCGCGGCGAGGGTGAGCGCGACGGCCAGTGCGAGGGCCGCCGTCCGCGGCACCGTCCCGGCGACCGCCGCGCCCAGCCCCTCCGGCCGGGCCGCGGGCACCCCCGCCCGGGCGCCCAGGGTCAGCGCCAGGCGCGCGGTCACGGCGGAGAGCAGCGCCGCCAGGGCGCCCTGGGCGGCGGAGCGGGCGAAGGCCTCGGCCAGCGCCGCGATCTGCGCCCCCAGCGCCAGTAGCAGGGTGACCACGCCGAACGGGCCGATGTCCGAGCGCTTCATGATCCGCAGCGCCTCGTCGGCGGGCTTGGCGCTGCCCAGGCCGTCGGCGGTGTCGGCGAGACCGTCCAGGTGCAGCGCCCGGGTCAGGAGCGCGGGAACGGCGACGGTCACGACGGCGGCGAGCGCGGGGGAGAGGCCGACGGCGGTTCCCGCCACCCCGGCCAGCGCGGCCGCGCCGCCGACGGCCAGTCCGGCCGACGGCGCCCAGAGCATGCCGTGACGCGCCGCCGCCCGGTCCCAGCGGCGCACCCGCACCGGCAGCGTGGTCAGGGTGCCGAGGGCGAACCGAGGTCCGTCGAGAAGGCCGGGGCGGCCGGCGGGGAGTGAGGGGGTGGCGTCGGACATGCGGCGTGACGCTACCCGCCCCGCGCCCGCGGCCACCCGGCGGGGCCGGGAGGCACGGGCGGAGACGGCAGGTCGGGGCCGGTCCGGTTCAGCCCGGGATGAGGCCCTCGTCGGTGAGCAGGGCGCGGACCTCGTCCAAGGTGGCGTCCGGGGCCGGGAGGATCAGCTCGGAGGGCTCCAGGGAGTCGTCCGGCAGCGGTTCCCCCAGCTCGCGGACCTTGTCCAGCAGGGCCCGCAGCGTCCGGCGGAAGCCGGGGCCGTCGCCCTGCTCCATCTCGGACGACAGTTCGTCGTCCAGCGCGGAGAGTTCGGCCAGATGGCTGTCGGACAGCCGGACCTGACCCTCACCCATGATCCGAACGATCATCCCGGGCCTCCCTGAAAGCGGTCGGGGCCACTGCGGCCCTGCTACGGGGCTACTGCTCCTTGTGGAACCGAGGGGAGTCCTGCGGCTGCTCCTGCGCCGGGGCGCCGCCCTCGATGGCCTGCTGCTGCTCGGCGGGACCCGACAGCTCGGCCTTCATCCGCTGAAGTTCCAGCTCCACATCAGTACCACCGGAGAGCCGGTCCAGCTCCGCCTGGATGTCGTCCTTGGCCATGCCGGACGGGTCCTCGAGCGCGCCCGAGGCGAGCAGCTCGTCGATCGCGCCGGCCCGCGCCTGAAGCTGCGCGGTCTTGTCCTCGGCACGCTGGATGGCCAGGCCGACGTCGCCCATCTCCTCGGAGATGCCGCTGAACGCCTCGCCGATCCGGGTCTGCGCCTGGGCCGCCGTGTAGGTGGCCTTGATGGTCTCCTTCTTGGTGCGGAAGGCGTCCACCTTCGCCTGCAGCCGCTGGGCCGCGAGAGTGAGCTTCTCCTCCTCGCCCTGCAGGGTGCTGTGCTGCGTCTCCAGGTCCGTCACCTGCTGCTGCAGCGCGGCACGCCGGGTCAGCGCCTCGCGGGCCAGGTCCTCACGGCCCAGCGCCAGCGCCTTGCGCCCCTGCTCCTCCAGCTTCCCCGACTGCGACCGCAGCTGGTTGAGCTGGAGCTCCAGACGCTTGCGGGAGGTCGCCACGTCGGCGACCCCGCGCCGCACCTTCTGCAGCAGCTCGAGCTGCTTCTGGTACGAGTAGTCGAGGGTTTCGCGAGGGTCCTCGGCCCGGTCCAGGGCCTTGTTCGCCTTCGCGCGGAAGATCATCCCCATACGCTTCATGACACCGCTCATGGGCTTCGCGCGCCCCCTTCTGACGACTTCCAGCTCCAGCTACTGCCGACACAACCCACGGTACGGGCTGTGTCTCCATTACCGCACTGTCCGGTGGGCGATCCGGTCCTCCGCGAGGACGACCACGGACACGTCCGGTCACGCCCAGGGAGGAGATCATCCCCCCAGGTGTCAGGACGCGGGCCGTTGCGGGATCGTTCCCACCGGGGCGGTGGTCCATGCCTGGCGCCACCCCGTACCCTTGGGTTTTGTGTTCCGAAGCCGTGCCAACGCCGAGAAGGCCAAGGACGCCGCGCAGTCGCCGGTGAGCCAGGCCAAACAGCCCCGTGACCCGCAGGCCCCGAAGGGCAGGCCGACTCCCAAGCGGAGCGCGGCCCAGTCCCAGCGCCGCAGCGTCGCCCACACGCCGACCAACCGCAAGGAGGCGGCGAAGCGGCAGCGCGAGGAGCGCCGGTCCGCCATGGAGCGCCAGCGCCAGGCGCTCGCCTCCGGCGACGAGCGGTACCTGCCGGTGCGCGACAAGGGCCCGGTGCGTCGTTTCGCCCGGGACTACATCGACTCCCGCTGGTGCGTGGCCGAGTTCTTCCTGCCCATGGCCGTGATCATCCTGATCCTGACGATCATCAGGAACCAGCAGATCCAGTTCATCGGCATGCTGCTCTGGCTGGCGATCATCGTGATGATCGTCCTGGACTCGCTGGCGACGGGCCTGCGCCTGCGCAAGCGGCTCGCCGAGAAGTTCCCGGACCAGAACCGCCGCGGCGCCGTCGCCTACGCGCTGATGCGCTCGCTCCAGATGCGCCGGCTCCGGCTGCCCAAGCCCCAGGTCAAGCGCGGGGAGCGGCCCTGACCACCACCGGCTCCGCCGGGGTGCCGCGGCAGGCGACCCCCTTCGACTCCGACGCGGCCCGCGCCTGGCTGGGCAAGCTGGGCGGGCTGCGTGACGTCGTCCGCCAGGAACTGGTGGCGCGTCAGCTGGACGAGCAGATCATCGCCCACTTCCCGGTCGGCAAGCGGCTGCGCGTGCTGGACGTCGGCATGGGCCAGGGCACCCAGGCGCTGCGGCTCGCCCGCGCCGGGCACCAGGTCACCGGCGTCGAGCGCGACCCGGTGATGATCGAGGCCGCGCGCCGGGCCCTGGAGGGCGAGCCCGCCGGGATCCGCGAGCGGGTCCGCCTGGTGGAGGGCGACGGCCAGGAGACCGGCGTCCACTTCCTGCCGGGCGCCTTCGACGTCGTGCTCTGCCACGGCGTGCTGATGTACGTCGAGGACCCGGACGCGCTGCTCGCGGGCCTCGGCCGGATGCTGGCCCCCGGCGGGCTGCTCTCGCTGCTGGTGCGCAACGGCGACGCGCTCGCCATGCGGCCCGGCCTGGCCGGCGACTGGGCCGGCGCGGTCGCCGCCTTCGACACCGTGGGCTACCGCAACCGGCTCGGCGTGAACGCCCGCGCCGACCGGCTCGACGCGCTCACCGAGTCGCTGGCCGGCATCGGCGCGCCGCTGCGGTCCTGGTACGGCGTCCGGGTCTTCACCGACCTCGCGCCCGACGGCGCCACCGCGCCCTCCGAGCTCGAGGACCTCCTCGCCGCCGAGGAGCGCGCCGGCCGCACCGACCCCTACCGCCGGGTGGCGGCCCTGCTCCACCTCTGCGGCTCCCGAGGCCTCCCGACCACCTGACCCCCGCTCGCCACCGAGGGCCCGTTCGGGGGTACAGGACGGGCCGCGGCGGGGCAGGGCGGCGAGACTCGCAGGCATGGACGCATCCGCCACGCGCCGCGCCGGGACCGCACTCGCCTGCTGCCTCGCCCTCGCCGTCCTGCCCGCCTGCCAGGCGGCCGTCCCGCACGCCGCGCCGGGCCGGGGCCATGAGGCGGGCGCCCCGCACGCGCCGGCCGCCCCGCGGGACCTGGAGGAGGGCTACATCCAGGTCGTCCGCGACGCCCTGCCCTCCGTCGTGCAGGTGCAGGCATCCGGCGACCTCGGCTCCGGCATCGTCTACGACGACCAGGGGCACATCGTCACCAACGCCCACGTCGTCGGGGACGAGGAGCGGTTCCGGGTGACCACCGCCCAGGCCGGCGCGCCGCTGACCGCGCGGCTGGTGTCGTCCTTCCCCGAGCAGGACCTCGCGGTGATCAAGCTGGAACGGATGCCCGAGGGGCTGCGGCCGGCGGAGCTGGGCGACTCCTCCGAGGTGCAGGTCGGGCAGATCGTGATGGCGATGGGCTCCCCGCTGGGGCTGTCCTCCAGCGTCACCCAGGGCATCGTCTCCGCCACCGGACGGACCGTCAGCGAGACCCCGGACGGGGGCGGCACCGGCGCGACCATCCCCAACATGATCCAGACCTCCGCCGCCATCAACCCCGGCAACAGCGGGGGAGCGCTGGTCGACCTGGACGGGAAGGTCATCGGCATCCCCACCCTGGCCGCCTCCGACCCGAGCCTGGGCGGCGGCGAGGCGGCGGCGGGCATCGGCTTCGCCATCCCGTCGTCCATGGTGCGCACGGTGGCCGACCAGATCATCGACCAGGGGCGGGTCACCCACACGGGGCGGGCCGCGCTCGGCATCACGGGCCGCACCGTGGTCGACCGGAACAACCGAGCCACCGGTGTGGCGATCGTCGAGGTGACGAGCGGCGGGGCCGCGGCCGACGCGGGACTGCGGGCCGGGGACGTCATCACCCGGCTGGGCAACCGTCAGATCACCACCATCACCTCGCTCACCGAGACGCTGGCCACCATGCAGCCGGGCGACGAGGTGACCGTCGCCTACCGGCGTGACGGCGACGACCGCACGGCGCGGGTGACGCTGGGCGAGCAGTGACGCGCGGGCGGCCGGGGGCCGACGGGCCGCCCCCGGCCGTCCCGCCGGGCCGTCAGGCCCCGGCGTTCCCGGTGCTCGCGGCGTCGGCGCCGTCCCCGGCGCCCTCGGCGTCCTCGGCGCGCAGGCTCATCGGGCCGTAGATCTCCGCCTCGTCCTCGAAGAGCCGCACCTGCTCGGCGCCGCCCTCCAGCAGGTCCCGCCAGTGCTCGCCCAGCCAGGACTCCGCGTCGCCCTGCGTGGTGAACTCCTCCGGCTCCACCGCGGGGTCGACCTCGGTGCCGTCGGCCTTCTCGAACCGCCAAATCCATGCCACCACGTGCGCCTCCAGGGTTGCGGGTCCGGCTTGTGATGCCGTCGTCAGGAGCTTAGGGGGTGCCCAGGTCCTGATCGTTCCCGGTCGCGCGGCTCCTGCAACATCGGCGGCCCCACCGGACGCTCCCGCACCCCGCGGAGGACGCCGCGCCGCCGAACAGACGGTGGCGGGCGCGCGGTCCGCGCGGCGGACGGGACAATCGGTACGTGGACGTCACTCTGCTCGGCACCGGAGCCCCCAGCGGGCTGCCCCGCCCCGGCTGCCCCTGCGCCGCCTGCGCCGTCGCCCTCGGCCCGGACGCCCGGGCCGCGACCTCGCTGCTCGTGGACGGCACGCTGCTGCTCGACCTGATCCCCGGGGCCGCCTTCGCCGCCGCCCGTTCGGGGCACTCGCTCAACGGCGTGCGGCAGGTGCTGCTCACCCATCCGCACGACGGCCCCGCCGTCGAGGTGCCGCCGGGGCTGCCGCAGCCCGGGCGGGTGCCGGACGGGCGGGAACTCGCGCTGCTCACCGGGCACCGGGTGCGGGCGCTGGCCATGGACGCCCCGGGCACCGGCTACGCGGTGACCGGACCCGACGGCCACCGGCTGCTGTACCTGCCGCCAGGGTGCGCGCCGGCCGGGCTCGAGGAGGGCGCCGAGCCGTACGAGATGGTGCTGGCCGACGTGACCGGCCGCCCGGACGCGCTGGGCCGGCTGCGGGAGGCGGGCGCGGTCGGGCCCACCACCGACGTGATCGCGGTGCACGTCGACCACGACGTGCCACCCGGCGCCGAACTGCGGCGCCGGGTGGCCGCGGCGGGGGCGAGAGCGGTGCCGGACGGAGAGACGCTGACGGTGGGGACGTACGAGAACGTGCCCGACGTGCCGCGGCGCACCCTGGTGCTGGGTGGCGCGCGGTCCGGCAAGTCCGTCGAGGCGGAACGGCGGCTCGAGGCGTACCCCGAGGTGGTGTACGTGGCCACCGGCGGGACGCGGGGCGGCGACTCCGAGTGGGCGGAACGGGTCCGGCTGCACCGGGACCGCCGGCCTGCGTCCTGGCGGACGCTGGAGACCTGCGACCTCGGCCCGCTGCTCGAGGACCACGACGGGCCGCCGCTGCTGATCGACTGTCTGGCGCTGTGGCTCACCGACGCGATGGACGCGGTCGGCGCGTGGGACGACGCGGAATGGGCGGGCGGCGGCCAGCGGGAGCTGCGGACGCGGGTGACCGGGCTGGCGGAGGCGTTGCGGGCGACGCGGCGGACGGTGGTGACGGTCTCCAACGAGGTCGGCTCCGGGATCGTGCCGGCGACGGCGTCGGGGCGGCGGTACCGGGACGAGCTGGGGCGGCTGAACGCGGCGGTCGCCGCGGAGTGCGAACACGTCCTCCTCGTCGTGGCCGGCCAGGCCCTTCCCCTCCGCGGCTCCTTCTGACCCTCCGCCCGGGGCGGACAGGCTCCGCGCGTCACCCTGGCAGACGGGCGAGGAGAGGGCGCCAGGGAGCGGTGCGGGGGAGGGGAAGGTAGCCGGTGGCGGTGAGGGCGGCGGGGGCCTCGGGGGAAGGGTCGGCCAGGAGGTGGCCGCCGGGGCGGAGGAGCGGCCGGAGGGCGCGCAGCTCGGCGGGACGCAGCCGCGTCCCGCGCAGGCTCACCACGTCGTAACGCCCCCTCAGGCGGAGGGTGACCGCGGGATCCCCCGGCACCCCCCGGTGCGCCTCCTCCACCCGTCCCGCCCGCCAGGCCTCCTCCACCCGCGCCCCGGCGTCCAGCCCGTCGAACGAGGTGTACGGGAACCACGCCCGCGCCGCCTCGCAGAAGTGCCCGTACCCGCAGCCGACGTCCAGCCAGCTCTCCGGCTCCGGCACGACCGCGAGCACCGCCCGCGCGGCGAGGCGGTGACGCAGCCGCTCCAGCCGCCCCGGCGGCCGGTCGTCCGGCGCCAGCCCGGGGAGCGGCCCGCCCGGCCCCACCGGCTCCTGCGACTGCGACTGCGGCACGGCGACCTCGGCCACGGCGGCTCCTCACCTCGGGCGACGACGGACGGAAGGACGGGGGACACCACGGGAGATCCCCGGACACGAAAGCGGGCAAACCGGAACGTAGGACGTCCCGCTCCCGGGTGCAACGACGTCGCCCCGACGGGCCGGTACTGTTCCGCCAATGAGCTCGCTTAATCTCGACGACTTCACCGACCGGATCCAGCGTCCCCACGGCAGCGTGCGCCGTGACGCGGAGGCGCGCCGGGAGCGGCTGGCCGTTCCGGCCGGGTCGCTGGGACGTCTGGACGAACTGGGGGAGTGGCTCGCGGCCGCCCAGCACGCGGTGCCGGTGCGCCCCCTGGACCGGCCCAAGGTCGTGCTGTTCGCCGCCGACCACGGCGTGGCCGCGCTCGACGTCTCCGGACGCCCGGCCGGCACGGCTTCCTGGCTGGTGCGCGACGTCCTGGAGGGCGTGAGCCCCGTCGCGGTCCTCGCCCGCCGCGAGGGCGTCCCGCTGCGGATCGTGGACGTGGGCCTGGACTGCGAACCGGAGGCGCTGCCCGCCGAGGTGACCGCCCGTCGGGTGCGTGCCGGCAGCGGCCGGATCGACATCGAGGACGCGCTCACCGCGGAGGAGGCCGAGACGGCGTTCCGCGCGGGCATGGAGATCGCCGACGAGGAGGCCGACGCCGGCACCGACCTGATCGTCCTGGGCGACCTCAGCGTCGGCGGCACGACGCCCGCCGCGGTCCTGGTCGCCGCCCTCTGCGGGACCGACGCCTCGGTGGTCACCGGCCGCGGGGGCGCCGGGATCGACGACCTGGCGTGGATGCGCAAGTGCGCCGCGATCCGGGACTCGCTGCGACGGGCGCGTCCGGTCCTCGGCGACCAGCTGAAGCTGCTGGCCGCGGTGGGCGGGGCCGACCTGGCCGCGATGACCGGCTTCCTGCTGCAGTGCGCGGTGCGTCGCACCCCCGTGATCCTGGACGGGGTGGTCTCGGCCGCCGCCGCCCTGGTCGCGCAGCGGGCCGCCTTCCGCGCGCCCGACTGGTGGCTGGCCGGCCACAGCAGCGGCGAGCCCGCCCAGGCGAAGGCGCTGGACCGGATGGCGCTCGAGCCGCTGCTGGACCACGGGGTGACCGTCGGTGAGGGCGTGGGCGCGCTGCTGGCCCTCCCGCTGGTGCGGGCCGCCGCCGCGCTCGCCGCCGAGCTGCCGGAGATCGGCGAGTCCCCCACCGTGGCCAAGCCGGGGGAGCCCGGGGAGCCGGGTGAGCCCCGAGGGCTCGGTGAGCCCGCGGGATCCGTGGCGTCCGCAGAGGCCGCGCCGTCCGCCGGAGCGCCCGAGACAGCGGCGCCCGCCGAGCCCGTCACCCCGACCGACGCCACCGGGCCCGCGGAGCCGGTGACGCCGACCGATCCCACCGGGCCGGTGACGCCGACCGATCCCACCGGGCCGGTGACGCCGGTGACCCCGACCGACGCCGCCGGGCCGGTGACCCCGGCCGACGCCGCCGGGCCGGCGGAGCGCAACGCCGATTGAGCCGGCAGGCGCCGGAACCCGCAAGGTCGGCATGACCCCGGCGCGCGCCGGGACACGGCCCCGCGATCCGCGCGGTGGGCAGGGTCTGCCGACCTGCCGGTGGGCGACGAGTGCCCCGCGAGGCAGCGGCACCCCGCCGAAGGGCAGCGCCGGGCGAGGCGGCGGGGCACGCCGGGTCCGCCGGGCCGGGTGAGCGATCCCGGCGGCACTGCACCGCGAGGCGGCAGGACACCGCCCAAGGGCAGCGCCGTCCGGTGCGGCGGGTACGTAGGGTCCCCCGGCACCGCTGTCGGCCGCCGCGGGGACGCCCCTGCCCTCCCCGCGGCGGAGGAGCCCGCCCCGGGCCGGGGGACCCCGGCGCCAGGTCCGCCCGGCGGCGGATGGCGGTGGGGATGTCCGACCCTAGGAGGATGTGACGCTCGTCAAATAGGACCAGGGGGTTACCAGGTCCTGACGGGCCATGGGTCAGGATGTATGCGGCGGCGGTCCCGCCCCATGCCGGCGCCCCCACGCACCGTGCCCTCACCTCGTAGAGAGACCCTGACCCTTATGTCCTGGCTGTCGAAATTCAGCCTCGCGCAGCGGGCCCTGATAGGGCTGATGTCGCTCATCGCGCTCCTCTTCGGAGTGATCGCGATCCCGCAGCTCAAGCAGCAGCTGTTCCCCTCCATCGAACTGCCCATGGTCTCGGTCATCGCGCCGTACCAGGGCGCGTCGCCGGACGTGGTGGAGAAGCAGGTCGTCGAGCCCCTCGAGAACGGCATCAAGGCCGTCGACGGTGTCGAGAGCCTGACCTCCACGGCGAGCGAGGGCAGCGCCGTGATCATGGCCTCCTTCGACTACGGCCCGGACACCAAGCAGCTGGTCGCCGACATCCAGCAGGCCATCAACCGGTCGCGGAACGTGCTGCCCGAGGGCGTCGACCCGCAGGTGATCGCCGGCAGCTCCGACGACATGCCCGCCGTGGTCCTCTCCGTCACCGCGGACATGGACCAGCAGGCGCTGGCCGACCGCCTCGACACCGCCGTGCTGCCCGAGCTGGAGAAGATCGAGGGCGTCTCCCAGGCTTCGGTCAACGGCGTGCGCGACATGCAGGTGACGATCACCCCGGACGACGCCAAGATGGCGCGCGCCGGGCTGAGCACCGACTCGCTGGCCCAGGCGCTCCAGGCGGGCGGCGCGACCGTCCCGGCCGGCGCCTTCGACGAGGACGGCGCCAACCGCACCGTCCAGGTCGGCGGCGGCTACACCTCTCTGCAGCAGATCAAGGACCTGCGGATCGCCGGCCAGGCGCAGGGCGCGGGCGCGGCGGCCGGAGCTCCCGGTGCCACCGGTCAGGGCGGCGGCAAGGCCGTCAAGCTCTCCTCGGTCGCCGAGGTCGAGGAGAAGCCGGCCGCGACCAACTCCATCACCCGGACCAACGGCAAGCCCAGCTTGTCCGTGATGGTCACCATGGACCGCGACGGCAGCGCCGTCACCATCTCCGACGCCGTCGAGGACAAGCTCGACGACCTGCGCGCGTCGGTCGGCAAGAACGCCGAGATCACCGTGGTCAGCGACCAGGGCCCGGCCGTCGCCCAGGCGATCTCCGGCCTCACCACCGAGGGCGCGCTCGGCCTGCTGTTCGCCGTCGTGATCATCCTGGTCTTCCTGACCTCGGTCCGCTCCACCCTGGTCACCGCGGTCTCCATCCCGCTGTCCGTGGTCCTCACGCTGATCTTCCTGTGGACCCGCGACATCTCGCTCAACATGCTGACGCTGGGCGGTCTCACCATCGCCATCGGCCGGGTCGTCGACGACTCGATCGTGGTGCTGGAGAACATCAAGCGGCACCTCGGCTACGGCGAGGAGCGCAAGGAGGCCATCCTCAAGGCGGTCCGCGAGGTCGCCGGCGCGGTCACCTCCTCCACGCTCACCACCGTCGCGGTCTTCCTGCCGATCGGCCTCGTCGGCGGCATGGTCGGCGAGATGTTCAGCGACTTCAGCATCACCGTCACGGTCGCCCTGCTGGCCTCGCTGCTGGTGTCGCTGACCGTGGTCCCGGTCCTGTCCTACTGGTTCCTGCGCGCGCCCAAGGGCGGCCCGGGCGACGCCGAGCAGGCCCGCCTCAAGGCGGAGGAGGCCGAGCGCCGCAGCCGCCTGCAGCGCCTGTACGTGCCCGTGCTGAAGTTCGCCACCCGTCGCCGCCTCACCAGCGTGCTGATCGCGGTCGCCGTGTTCGTCGGCACCCTGGCCATGACCCCGCTGCTCAAGGTCAACCTGTTCGACCAGAGCGACCAGGACGTCATCTCGGTCACCCAGAAGCTCGAGCCGGGCACCAGCCTGGCCGCCACCGACAAGGCCGCGGCCACGGTGGAGAAGGCGATCGAGGGCGTCGACGGCGTCAAGAACCAGCAAGTCACCGTCGGCAGCTCCGGCTGGATGGCGGCCTTCGGCGGCGGCACCGGCACCAACCAGGCCAGCTTCCAGGTGATGATCGAGGACGACGCCTCCTACGAGGACGTCCAGAAGGAGATCGAGAAGAGCCTGGCCGGCCTCGACGGCGTCGGTGAGACCGAGATCGGCGGGGCCCAGATGGGTCTCGGCAGCCAGAACCTCGCGGTGGTCGTCAAGGCCGCCGACCGTGACGTGCTGGCCGACGCGGCCGCCGAGGTCACCGACGCGGTCAAGGGCATGGACGACGTCACCGAGGTCACCAACGACCTCGCGCAGTCGGTGCCGCGGATCCAGGTCCGCGCCAACGAGAAGGCCGCGGCCGCCGGGTTCACCGACCAGAAGCTCGGCGGGATCGTCGCCCAGGCCGTCCGCGGCAACACCGTCGGCAAGGCCACGCTGGACCAGGCCGAGCGCGACATCGTCATCAAGGCGGACAAGCCGGCCGACACGGTGGCCGAGCTGAAGAGCCTGCGTCTGGGTAAGGTCAAGCTCTCCCAGGTCGCCGACATCAAGCTGGTCGACGGTCCGGTCTCGCTGACCCGCATCGACGGTCAGCGCGCCGTGAACGTCACCGCGCGCCCGACCACCGACGACACCGGCGCCGTCGGCATCGAGCTGGCCAAGGTGCTCGACGAGCTCGAGCTGCCCAAGGGCGCCACCGCCGAGATCGGCGGCGTCGTCGACCAGCAGGAGGAGGCGCAGATGAACCTCTTCCTGGCCATGCTCGCGGCCATCGCCATCGTGTTCATCCTGCTGGTGGGCACCTTCCGGTCGCTGGCGCAGCCGCTGATCCTGCTGGTGTCCGTCCCGTTCGCCGCCACCGGCGCGCTGGGCCTGCTGATCGCCACCGGCACCCCGATGGGCGTCCCGGCGATGATCGGCATGCTGATGCTGATCGGCATCGTGGTCACCAACGCCATCGTGCTGATCGACCTGATCAACCAGTACCGGGCGCAGGGCTACGGAGTCGTCGAGGCGGTGATCGAGGGAGGCCGGCACCGTCTGCGGCCCATCCTGATGACCGCGCTGGCGACCATCTTCGCCCTCGTCCCGATGGCGCTGGGCGTCACCGGCCACGGCGGGTTCATCGCCCAGCCGCTGGCGGTCGTGGTGATCGGCGGTCTGATCACCTCGACGCTGCTCACGCTGCTGCTGGTGCCGACGCTGTACGCGATGCTGGAGCTCCGCAAGGAGCGCCGCGCGGCCAAGCGGGCCGCGAAGCGGGCGGAGCAGGCCCCCGGCGACGGCGGCGACGACACGCCCGCCCCCGCCGCGGAGCCCGAGCCCGTCCGGGCCTGACGCACCGCGACACGAAAGGCCCCCGGCGCCACTGGCGCCGGGGGCCTTCCCCGTGTGTCACGCGTCGCGCGTCAGCCGAGGTTCTTGCGGACCTCGGAGGCGGCCTCCTCGCCGTACGCCTCGGCGAAGCGCTCCATGAAGTGGGCCCGGTGCAGCTGGTACTCCTGGGTGCCCACGGTCTCGATGACCAGCGTGGCCAGCATGCAGCCGATCTGCGCCGCGCGCTCCAGCGAGACGCCCCACGCGAGACCGGAGAGGAAACCGGCGCGGAAGGCGTCGCCGACACCGGTCGGGTCGGCCTTGCGGGTCTCCTTCGGCACGCAGACCTCGATCGGGTTCTCGCCGTGACGCTCCACGCGCACGCCGCGCGAGCCCAGCGTGGTCACCCGGTGGCCGACCTTGGCGAGGATCTCCTCGTCGGACCAGCCCGTCTTGGACTCGATGAGGCCCTTCTCGTACTCGTTGGAGAAGAGGTACGTCGCCCCGTCCAGCAGGATGCGGATCTCCTCGCCGTCCATCCGCGCGATCTGCTGCGAGAAGTCCGCGGCGAACGCGATGCCCCGGGCGCGGCACTCCTCCGTGTGGCGGAGCATCGCCTCCGGGTCGTCGGCGCCGATGAGGACCAGGTCGAGACCGTCCACGCGGTCGGCGACGGTCTTCAGCTCGATCAGGCGGGCCTCGCTCATCGCGCCCGTGTAGAAGGAGCCGATCTGGTTGTGGTCGGCGTCCGTGGTGCACACGAAGCGCGCGGTGTGCAGCGTCTCGGAGATGCGCACGGAGGCCGTGTCGACGCCGTGCCGGTCGAGCCAGGCGCGGTACTCGTCGAAGTCGGGACCGGCCGCGCCGACCAGGATCGGGGCCGTGCCCAGCTGGCCCATGCCGAACGCGATGTTGGCGCCGACGCCGCCACGGCGGACGTCGAGCTGGTCGACCAGGAAGGAGAGCGAGACCGTGTGCAGCTGGTCCGCGACGAGCTGGTCGGCGAACCGGCCCGGGAAGGTCATGAGGTGGTCGGTGGCGATGGAGCCGGTGACTGCGATGCGCACGGCGGGTTCTCTCCTGGCTGGCGGCTTGGTGACCTACCGATGGTAGGCGGCTCGGGCGGCCGGTTCGTCCCGAGTGCCCCTTCGGGGGGAACCGGGTCCTCCCCGCGCACGTCCCATCGGGGACTCCTGATGAGGGGCACGGCCTCCGAGGGCCTTTGAGGAAGAGGAGCAACGAGGTGAAGGACGACGCGCTGCCGGCCGGCGGCCCGGACGACGGCCGCGACCACGACCCGCACGACCGAACGGCTCCCCACGGCGGGGCCGCCCCGCACGGCGACACCGCCGCGGGACCGGTGCACGGCCCGCACGGCGACACCGCGCCGGGACCGGTGCACGGCCCGCAGGGCGACACCGCGCCCGGACCACGGCACGACCCGCCGCGCAGGCGGCTCGCGGTGGCCGCGGTGGCGGCGGCGGTGCTGGCCGTGGCGGGCGTCGGCACGTACGCCGCCTCCTCCACGGGCGGCCCGGCCGCCGCCTCGCCCGCCGACCCGCCGAAGCCCGAGCCCCTGGTGCTCGACGGTTACGGCGCCGTGCCGCAGGGCCTGACCTTCCGTGCCGCGGGCGAGCTGCCCGACGGCCCGGACACCGCCCCCGTGTACCTGCCCGAGGGCCAGGTCCCCCGGGAGCGGGTGGCCGCGCTCGCCGAGGCGCTCGGACTGGAGAGCACGCCGCGCCAGGAGGGCACGGTGTGGAAGGCGGGGGAGGAGCTGACCGTCGACAGGAAGGCCCCCGCCTCCTGGACGTTCCACCGCGACCCGTCGGGCGCGAAGACCCCGGTGGACGAGGGGAAGGCGGAGAAGGCCGCCGCCCCCGTGCTCGAGGCCGCCGGACAGGGCGACGCCCGGGTGGACGCGGGCGGCACCCTGGGCGCCGAGCGCACCGTCGACGCCGACCCCGTCGTCGGTGGGCTGCCCACCCACGGCTGGACCACCGCCCTGCGCGTGGGGCCCGACTCCCGGGTGACCTCGGGCGCCGGCATGCTCGCCGACCCGGTCCGCGGCGACTCGTACCCGCTGGTGGACGCCGAGGCCGCGCTGAAGGACCTCGACCGGCTGAGCTCCGGGATCGGCCGGGCCCCGGAGCCCGGCTGCGCCACCGCCGTGCCCGCGGAGCCCGGCGGGGACAAGGGGGAGGAAGCTCCCGCGGGCCGCCCCTCCGCGGTGCCGCCGGCCCACCCGTGCACCCCCGAGGCGCCCCTCAAGCGGCGCACCGCCACCGTCGAGAGCGCCGAGTTCGGCCTGGCCGCGCACTTCGTGGACGGCCGGCAGACGCTGGTGCCGTCCTGGATGTTCGAGGTGCGGCTCCCCGACGGGGGCGACCTGCTGCGCCTGTCCCACCCCGCCGTCGACCCCGCCTACCTCACCACGGGAGAGGAGCCGCCGGCCGAGCGTCCCAGCCCCCGCCCCACCGGGCCGGACGACGGCACGGCCGCCGGCCAGGCCCGGATCACCGGCTACCGCGCCGAGGACGGTCGCCTCACCGTGGCCTTCGAGGCGGGCGTCTGCTCCGACTTCACGGTCCGCACCGAGGAGAAGGAGGGCAGGGTCGAGGTCACCGTCCTCGACAGGCCGTGGCCCGAGCGGGTCTGCATCATGATCGCGAAGACCCACCACCGGACCGTCGAGCTCGAACGGCCGCTGGGCGACCGCGCGGTGGTCGACTCCGAGGGGCACCCCGTCCCGCGGGAGAAGGACCCGCACCCGACGGCGCGCTGACGTGCCCCGCCGTGGAAACGCCCGAGGGCGGCGCTCCCGTCAGGGGAGCGCCGCCCGCGGTGGCGACCCCGGGGGAGCCGGGGAGGTGGAAATCTGCCCCCCGGGGCCGGAACCCCGGG
>NZ_JBHTVQ010000094.1:0-17508 GCF_042792855.1 Streptomyces sp. NPDC056600 | reverse complement strand
GCGCGGGGCAGCGGCGTTCCCGGGGTTGCGCCCTCCCGGGGTGCCCGGGTCAGCCTCACCCGGGGGCGGCCGTGCCTGTTCCCCCTGCGGGCGGCTGGGCCGCCCAGGGGGCGGCACGGGCGGGCGCAGGGCGGTGCGTACGGACGGGGCGGATCGCTCCGCAGGGGGTCGGCAGGGCATCAACGGGCCCCACGCACCTGCGTGCCGCCGGTCCGGGGAGGGGGCCAGGCCGCCCGCACGCGCGGCACGCCGTGTCTCGCGAGGTCCGGCCCCCGAGCGAACCGTCACCCGCCCGGCGGACCCGGAAGGGCCGCGCACCCCCGCACGCGGCAGCCTGGGGATGTACTCCACCCCCGGGAGGCGCGATGACCCCCCGCCGCACCACCCCCGCGGCCCTGACCGCCGCCGCCCTCGCCGTGCTCGCCCCCGCCGCCCCGACCCCCGCCTCCGCGGAGGCCGGCGCCGACTGCACCGTGAAGGTCACCGGCTCGACGGTGACCGCCCACTGCCACAACCCCAACTCCCGCACGGACCGCGTCCGCCTCCACGTCGAGTGCGCCCGCTGGTGGGACGTCGACACCGACGGCGCCCCCGCCGACGTCACCCCGGCCCGCGCCGCCGACCTCACCGGCCGCTGCTGGAAGGAGGTCACCTCGGCCTGGGTCAGCCACCGCGCGCTCTGACGTCGACCCGGCCTGGCCCGTCCCGCGGGTCTCGTCCCGCCGGCTACCAGGAGCCGAGGTCCGACGACGTCCACCGCTGCGGGCGGATCCGCAGCACCACCGACTCCTCCACCGCCGCCGGGGACGCCAGGTACTGCTCGAGCGCCGCCCCGGGCAGGTACCGTCCCGCGATCTCCCGCACGTGCTCCGCCGTCGCGGTGAGCGACTCGACGACCGGCCCCTCCACCGACACGTACCGCACCGTCGGCGTCAGCCGCTGCACCAGCAGCGAGAACCGTCCCGTCTCGGCGATCAGCGCCGCCTTGCGCGAGTCGCGCCCGGTCAGGATCCACGGCAGCCCGCCCGGCTCGTACCCGTACCAGAGCGGCACCAGCAGCGGCCCCCGCCCCGGTCCCGCCGCCACACCCAGCGTCGCCGTCAACGGCTCCGACAGGAACGCCTCACGTTCGTCCTTGGAAAGCGCCATACCCCGACCGTAGAACCCGTCGGCCGCCTCCGCCGCCCGGCGCTCCCGCCGCCCGGCCGCTCCCGCCGCCCGGTCAGTCCGGTCGCCCGGTCAGTCCGTGCGCCCCGGACGGCAGGACAGCGGATAGCTCGCCGCCTCCCGCGCCGCCGTCTCCGCGTCGCCGTCCCGGATGGCCTCCACCAGCGGGGCGTGGTCCATGTACGTCTCCGGCGTGAGGGCGACCCCCACGTCCCCGCGCAGCCATTCCCGCAGCACCTCCCCGAGGTCCGCGTACAGCGCGGTCATCACGTCGTTGTGGGACGCCGCCACCACCGCCATGTGGAAGCCGGTGTCGGCCGTCACGAACGCCTCGATCTCCCCGGACCGCCACGCCTCCTCCCGGCGCGCCAGCAGCGCCTCCAGCTGGCGCAGGTCCCGCTCGGTGCGGCGCTCGGCGGCCAGCGACGCGGCGCTCGCCTCCAGGGAGGAACGCAACTCGGCGACATGCCGCGGATCGGCGTCCGCGAAACGGCGGTGCATCACGCCCGCCAGCTCGCTCGTGGCCACCACGTAGGTGCCCGACCCCTGCCGGATGTCCAGCAGACCGTTGTGGGCGAGCGCCCGCACCGCCTCGCGGACGGTGTTGCGGGCCACGCCCAGCTGCTCGACCAGCTCGGGCTCGGTGGGGATCCGTGAGCCGACGGGCCACTCGCCGGAGGTGATCTGCGTCCGCAGGGCCGCGATGACCTGTTCGGACAGCGCCGAGCGACGGGGGTGGGTCAAAGGCATGGCACACCTTCGCACGAGGCGGGCCGGCCGGGAGCCGGACGGACTGGACAGCCAATCATCCCATGATTCTATGATGGGCGTATGTCTGATGGGCGCACTGCCTCACGCGAGGCGACCGAGATCCCGGCCCGGCGGCCGGTCACCCCGAGCGGCGACGCTCCCGCCGCGGTCCCGGCCTGGCGCACCCAGCTGCTGGTGGCCGCCGTCGTGCTGGCGGCGCTCAACCTGCGCCCCGCCGTCACCAGCCTCGGCGCCCTGCTCGAGGAGGTCCGCGACGGCTTCGGCATGAGCGGCTCGGTGGCCGGACTGCTCACCTCCGTGCCCTCCCTCTGCTTCGCCGTCTTCGGCGTCGCCGCGCCCCGCCTGGCCCGCCGTTTCGGCGCCGCCGCGGTGGTCTGCGCCGGCATGGCCGCCGTCGCGGCCGGACTGCTGATCCGCCCCTGGGCGGGCTCCACCGCCGGGCTGCTCGCCGCCACCGCGCTGGCGTTGATGGGCATCGCGGTCGGCAACATCCTCATGCCGGTCATCGTCAAGGAACGCTTCCCCGACCGCGTCGGGCCCATGACCGGCCTCTACTCGATGGCCCTGGCCCTCGGCACCTCCTCGGCGGCCGCGTTCACCGTGCCGCTGACCGGCGCCCTCGGCGGCGACTGGCGCCTGGGCCTGGCCGCCTGGTCGCTGCTCGCCGTGGCCGCCGTCCTCGCCTGGCTCCCGCTGGTGCGCGACCGGGCCGCCGCCACCGGCCGTCCGGGCCTCCGCGGCCGTTCGGGCGGAACCCGCGGTGTTCCCGCCGTGCGGGGCCACGCCGGTGCGGCGGCGCCCGCCGCGGCCCGCCCGCCGATGCGCAGCATCACCCGCAGTCGCACCGCCTGGGCCCTCGCCGTCTTCTTCGGCCTCCAGGGCACCTGTGCCTACGTCACGATGGGCTGGCTCGCCCAGATCTTCCGCGACGCCGGCGTCTCCGCCGGGACGGCCGGGGTGCTGCTCGCCGTCAGCATGGTGATGGGCGTCCCGCTGTCCTTCGTCATCCCCCGGCTGGCCGCCCGCCTGCCCCACCAGGGCCCGATGGTCGTCGCCCTGGGCATCAGCGGGCTCGCCGGTTACGCCGGCCTGATCATCGCCCCGGCGGCCGGAGCCTGGCTCTGGGCGCTCCTGCTGGGCATCGCCAACTGCGCCTTCCCGCTCGCCCTCACCATGGTCGGCATGCGCGCCCGGACCGGCGAGGGTGTGGGCCGCCTCTCCGCGTTCGCCCAGAGCACGGGCTACCTGATCTCCATCCCCGGCCCGGTGCTGGTCGGCGTCCTCTACCAGCACAGCGGCGGCTGGGGCCTGCCGCTCTCGCTGATGGCCGCCCTGATGATCCCGCAGATGCTCTTCGGCGTCCTGGCCGGCCGGAACAGCACGATCGAGGACGAACTCGGCCCCCGCGAGGAGCCCGGGACCGCCGCGACCGCCGCGACCCGCTGACGCCCCGGCCGGAGGCGGGCTCCGCCGGGATGGGAGACTGGGGCCATGGTGCTCGACCCGAACCCCCAGAACGGCCAGAAGAAGCTGCTGCTCGTCCTCGGCTCGTTCCTGCTCATCATGGTGATCATCGGCGTGATCGCCACGATCGCCGCCCCCTGACCGGACCGCACTGACCGGACCGCCCCGACCTGGTTCGCCCGGCCGGCCACGGCCTCCGGGCCGCCCGTGGCCGCGACCTGTCCCGACCGGTCCGGCCGTCTCGCGCGGCCGGGGGTAGGGCTGTCCCCCCATCCCCTAGGGGACGGTCCTCAGGGTCGAATGGGTGGATCACCGGATGTGACGCGGGGCCCCCGGTGCGTAGCGTCGAGGACGTGGCCCTGGGAAGGCCACCGGCCCGACGAGGGCCGGGACGCGCCCTACAGCATCCGGAGGCATCATGCCGGTCCGTACGACGACCTCCTGCCCCGCTCCGGCGCCGGGCGACGGCGCCGCCGCGAGGCTGCCCTGGTGGGGCGTGGTCCTGCCGGTGCTCGCCTTCGTGTCGCTGCTCCTGCTGGTCTCCGACCCGGCCGCGGGCCCGGGCCCCGCCGAGCTGTTCACCCGGCTGGCGCAATTCGCGGGCCGCTGAGGCCCTCCTCCGACCCGGTGCGGTGACGCCTGCCAACTCCCTGCGACGTGCCGCCTTTTTCATGCCAAGCTGGGATCCATGAGCGTCGCAGAACCCCGCACGATCGTCCTCTTCCGGCACGCCAAGGCCGACTGGCCCGAGGTCGCCGACCACGAACGGCCGCTCGCCGAGCGGGGGCGCATGGACGCCCCGGTCGCCGGGCGCAAGCTCGCCGACTCCGGCGTCCCCCTCGACCTGGCCCTGTGCTCCACCGCCGCCCGCACCCGTGAGACGTGGAAGCTCGCCGTCCATGAGTTCCCCCGGCGGCCCCGCACGGTCTACGAGGAGCGGATCTACGAGGCGACGCCCGGCCAGCTCGTCGCGGTGCTGAACGAGACGCCCGACGAGGTGCGCAACGTCCTCATGATCGGCCACAACCCCGGCATGCACGGGCTCACCGAGGTGCTCGCCGGCTCCGCCGAGGGCGACGCCCGGGACCGCATGGTCCGGCGCGGCTTCCCCACCGCCGCCTACGCGGTCCTCACCTTCAACGGCTCCTGGAAGACCCTGGAGCCCGGCGTGTGCACGCTCAGCGACTACTGGGCGCCCTCCAAGTGAGCGACGGCGCGCCGCGCGGGTCACCTGCCCGGCGCGGCGCGCCATGACGTCTCCCGAGGCCCGCGGCCCTCAGTGCTCGACGAGGCCGCCGCCGTCGGCCGCCTCGACCTCCTCGCGGCTGATCCCCAGCAGGTACAGCACCGTGTCGAGGAAGGGCACGTTCACCGCCGTGTGGGCCGCCTCGCGGACCACCGGCTTGGCGTTGAAGGCGACGCCCAGACCCGCCGTGTTCAGCATGTCCAGGTCGTTCGCCCCGTCGCCGATCGCGACCGTCTGGGCCAGCGGCACGCCCGCCTCGGCCGCGAACCGACGCAGCAGCCGCGCCTTGCCCGCCCGGTCGACGACCTCGCCGATCACCCGGCCGGTCAGCCGCCCGTCGACGATCTCCAGCGTGTTGGCCTGCGCGAAGTCCAGGCCCAGGCGCTCCTTCAGGTCGTCGGTGACCTGGGTGAAGCCGCCCGACACCACGCCCACCTGGTAGCCCAGCCGCTTCAGGGTACGCACCAGGGTGCGCGCGCCCGGCGTCAGCCGCACCTCGCTGCGCACCTTGTCCACCACCGAGGCGTCCAGGCCCTCCAGCAGGGCGACCCGGGCGTGCAGCGACTGCTCGAAGTCCAGCTCGCCGCGCATCGCGGCCGCCGTCACCTCCGCGACCTTCTCCTCGCAGCCGGCGTGGGCCGCGAACAGCTCGATCACCTCGTCCTGGATGAGCGTGGAGTCCACGTCCATCACCACCAGCCGCTGTGCGCGGCGGTGCAGGCCCGCGGAGACCACGGCGATGTCCACGCCGAGCGCGGCGGCCTCGGTCGCCAGCGCGGTGCGCAGGGACTCCGTCGCGACGCCGGAGACCGCGAACTCGACAGCGGTGACCGGGTACTTGGCCAGGCGGAAGATGCGGTCGATGTTGCCGCCCGTGGCGGTGGTCCGGGAGGCGATGGCGGCGGTCTGCTCGGCGGTCAGCGGGTTGCCCAGCACGGTGACGATGGAGCGGCCGCTGCCGCGGGGGCGGTTGTCGCCGGTGCCGGAGAGGATCTCGGCCTCCATCTTCACCGACCCCGCCCAGCTGTGGACGGCGGCCCGCAGGTCGCCCTCCTGCCCGGCGGGCGGCTGGGTGACCAGGGCGCAGAGCACCATCCGGCCGCGGATGACGACCTGCTCGATGTCGACGACGTCGACCCGGTAGGCGGTGAGGGTCTCGAACAGACCGGCGGTGGTCCCGGGGCGGTCCTTGCCGAAGATCTTGACGAGGAGAGTGGGGGCGTCGGAGTTCTGCGCAGCGCTCATGGTCCTCCCACCGTAGCCGCCCCGCCGCCCCCACCGCCCCACCGGTCCGCCACCCGGACGCCCCGGGAGGGGAGGGAAGCCGCGCCGCCCACGGGGGGCGGGAGGGGGTGAAGCGTCCCGTGCGCGCGGTTGGACCCGGTTTGGCGCCGTCGGCCCGCCCCGGAACCGTGCCGATTCCGTACCTGTCCAGGGGTCCGGCTTCCGATAGCCCCGTACGGCCTGGGATAGTGCCCCCGGACGTCAGACATCCCTGGACTCCCTGTGTCGGGGGCCAATTCGGGGGACAACTCAGTGGGGCATGGAGTGCCAGAACTCGTACTCGAAATCAACGGACGGACCTGGACGCTCGATTCGTCCAGGTCCTACACGATCGGCCGGGACCCGCAGGGGGACGTGGTGCTCGAGGACGCCAGGGTCTCCTGGCGCCACGCGACGGTCCGTCACGCCGACGGCGGCTGGGTGCTGGAGGACCACGGGTCCACCAACGGCACCTGGGTGCAGGGGCAGCGCGTCCAGCAGACGCGTCTGGAACCCGGCGCCCCGGTGCACCTCGGCAACGCGGTCGACGGCCCGCGGCTGACCCCGTCCGCCGCGCCCGCCCCCGCGGCCCATCAGGCCCAGGCGCACGCGCCGCACGCACAGGCCCCGCAGGTGCACGCACCGCACGCACAGGCCCCGCAGGCCGCGCCGCACGCCCAGCCCTTCCCGGGTCAGGCCCCGCAGGCCCAGCCCGCGCAGGGCGGAGGCTGGGGTCCCCAGCAGCCCTCGGTGCCCCACCAGGCGCCCGCGCCGTTCCCCCAGCAGGGCGCGGGCCCCTCCGTGCCTCCGGAGGCCGTGCCCCAGGCCGGCCCCGGCGGCGCCCAGCCGATCTACGCGGAGCGCAGCCCGACCACGTTCCACGAGTTCTCCCTCGGCCGGGTGATGCGTATCGGCCGCGCCCTGGAGAACGAGCTGGTTGTCTCCGACCTGCAGGTCTCCCGGCACCACGCCGAGTTCCACGCCACCCCCGACGGCCGCTTCGAGATCCGCGACCTCGGCTCGCACAACGGCACCTACGTCAACGGCCAGCCCATACCCAAGGGCGGCAACCGGCTGCTCGGCCCGATGGACGTCGTCGGTGTGGGCCACTCGACGTTCCGCCTGGTCGGCGACCGGCTGGAGGAGTTCGTCGACACCGGCGAGGTCAGCTTCTCGGCCCGCCACCTGACCGTCACCGTCGACGGCGGCAAGCAGATCCTCAAGGACGTCTCGTTCGCCGTCCCCGAGAAGTCGCTGATCGCCGTGATCGGCCCCTCCGGCTCCGGCAAGTCCACCCTGCTCAAGGCGCTGACCGGCTACCGGCCCGCCGACCAGGGCGACGTGCTCTACGACAACCGGAACCTGTACAAGCAGTTCGCCGAGCTCCGCCAGCGCATCGGTCTGGTGCCGCAGGACGACATCCTGCACAAGGAGCTCACCGTCAAGAAGGCCCTCGGCTACGCGGCCAAGCTGCGCTTCCCCGCGGACACCACGTCCGCCGAGCGCGCCGCCCGGATCGACGAGGTGCTGCGCGAGCTGAAGCTCGACATCCACAAGGACAAGAAGGTCACCTCGCTCTCCGGAGGCCAGCGCAAGCGCGTGTCGGTGGCGCTGGAGCTGCTGACCAAGCCGTCGCTGATCTTCCTGGACGAGCCGACCTCCGGCCTCGACCCGGGCATGGACCGCGACGTGATGCAGCTGCTGCGCGGCCTCGCCGACGACGGCCGCACCGTGCTGGTGGTCACCCACTCGGTGGCCGAGCTGGCCATCTGCGACAAGCTCCTGGTGATGGCGCCCGGCGGCGCGGTGGCCTACTTCGGCCCGCCGGACGAGGCGCTCAACTTCTTCGGCTACACCACCTGGGCCGACGTCTTCTCCGCGTTCGAGAACTACCGCGACTACGACTGGGCGGGCCGCTGGAAGGGCTCGCAGCACTACCAGACGTACGCCGCGGACATCGACGCCGTCGCCCCGCAGCCGGTGCACATGCCGCCGCCGCAGGCGATCCGGCCGCCCAAGCCGCAGAGCTGGTTCTCCCAGTTCGTGACACTGGTCCGCCGCTACACCTCGGTGATCGTCTCGGACCGCGGCTTCCTGGCGCTGATGGTGCTGCTGCCGGCCGTCATCGGCGCGGTGAGCCTGCTCATCAACCCGGACCGCGGCCTGCTGCCCAACCCGCTGCACCCGCAGACCGGGCGGATCGTGCCCAACGGCACCGCCACCACGGTCCTGCTGATCCTGGCGGTCGGCGCCTGCTTCGCGGGCGCCGCCAACTCGGTGCGCGAGCTGATCAAGGAGCGGGTGATCTACGAGCGGGAGAGGGCCACCGGCCTGTCCCGGTCGGCGTACCTGATGTCCAAGGTCTTCGTGCTCGGCATGATCACCGTGTTCCAGGGCCTGCTGGTCGGCGTGATCGGCTTCGCGAGCCGCGACATCCCCGCCGAGGGCCTGCTGCTCGGCGACTCGACGCTGATCGAGCTCTCGCTGCCGATCATGGGTCTGGGCTTCACCTCGATGATGTTCGGCCTGATCATCTCGGCGCTGGTGAAGACCGCCGAGAAGACCATGCCGCTGCTGGTGATGTTCGCGATCATCCAGGTGGTGTTCACGGGCTGCCTCTTCGCCCTGCACGGCACGCTCGGCGTCAACGAGTTCTCGTACCTGATGCCGTCCCGCTGGGCGGTCGCGGCCGCGGGCGCCACGCTGGACTTCAACCGGATCGCCCCGCCGGAGGCCGGCGCGGACAACGACCCGCTGTGGGAGAACACCCTCGGCACCTGGTCGCTGGACATGATCGCGCTCATCGGTCTCGGCGTGATCTGCGGCTTCTTCGTGGCGCGCTTCCTGCGCCGCCACGAGCCGGAGGTCATGCGCAAGTGATCCGGCCGGAGCCGCCGCCGAGGCGGGCCCGGACATGACGCAAGGGCGGCACCCCCGTGGGGGTGCCGCCCTTTCAACGTGTCAGCGATGCTCGCTCAGAGGTCCGCGCCTGCCTCAGTACGCGCTGTTGACGTTGTCGATGGTGCCGTAGCGGTCGGCGGCGTAGTTGGCCGCGGCCACGATGTTGGCCACCGGGTGGTAGATGTCGTCGGGCGTGCCCTTGACGTGGTACGTCTCGAAGGTCGGCGGGATGACCTGCAGCAGGCCCTTGGACGGGATGCCGTTCTGGGCGTTGATGTCCCAGAGGTTGATCGCCTTCGGGTTGCCCGAGGACTCACGGATGATGTTCTTGTACAGCCCGTGGTACGAACCGGGGATGTCGTTCTTGTCCATGATGTCGAGGGCCTCGCGGATCCAACCGTCCAGGTTGTTCGCGTAGACCTTCTTCGCCTCGACCGGCTTGGCGACCGGACGGGCGGCGGAACGGCTGGCGGCCTCCTTGGCCTCGCGCTCCTTGGCGGCCTGGTCGGCAGCGGCCTTCTTGGCAGCGGCCTCGTCGGCGGCCTTCTTCTCCTCGGCCTTCTGCTCCGCCTGCTTGGCGGCGACGGCCTCGGCCTTCACGCTCGCACCCGCGGCCTGGTCGGCGACGTTGGCCTTCACGTTCTTGATCTGGTCGGCGCTGTAGACCACGGACGCGGCCTGGCCGGCCTCGTTGGTGGTCGTCTCGGCGTCGGCCGGAACAACGGTGAAGGCGAGAGCCGCGGCGCTCAGGGCGCCGGCACCGGCGATGCCGATCTTCTGCATCTGCTTCTTGGTGACGGCGGTGCGATAAGCGGAAAGGTTGAACTTCGGCATGGAACCTCATTCGTTGCGCGGAGGTCGCTCGGCGTCCGGGGGTTCGGACTGTCCGGACGAGCCGGACGGAAGTGCACCCGAGGGGCGTCTCTTCGCTGCGGACGAATCCGCCGCGGTGAGCGACATGAGCAATTCTTAGCGATCGCAAAATGGCCTGGCAATCATGTGATCTACGATCCCGGATAGGAGAACGTATCCGGCAAAACGGGACAGACGATGACGTAGAGCCTGTTCAGTGGACAGAGGAATGTCCTACTTGTCTCCTATCATCCTTCGTAAGTGACGGGGGTCTCGTGGACGGCCTCACACGGCACCCCGTGCCGACTCACGCAGAGTTGCTTGCGCAATGCGTTGCGTCAGTGAAATCCGAGGGCGGCCCGGGACCCGCGACCGACCCGGAACCGGTCCCCGGGACCGATCCCCGCCCCTCCCGCCCGCCGGTAGCGTGACCGCCATGGACAAAGGGACCGCCCCCCGCTCACCCGCCGGCCTGGCCGCGGTCAGCGACGCACTGCTGGCCATGAGCCGACGCCTGGAGGTGGGGGACGTCCTCAAGACGATCGTGTCCCGCGCCCGGGAACTGCTCGGCGCCCGCTACGCCGCCCTCGGCGTGCCCGACCACTGCGGAGGCTTCGCCCGCTTCGTGGTCGACGGCGTCGACGAGCAGACCTGGAAGGCCATCGGCCCGCTCCCGCGCCAGCACGGCATCCTCGCCGCCATGCTCCACGAGGGCCCGCAGCGCCTCGACGACGTCCGCGCCGACCCCCGCTTCGAGGGCTGGCCCGACGCCCACCCGGAGATGACCGACTTCCTCGGCATGCCGATCCGCGACGGCGACGAGATCCTCGGCGCCCTCTACCTCGCGAACAAGGAGAGCGCGGAGCAGCGGAGCGGCGGCCCGCCCGCCCCGGCCTCCCGGTGCGGCTTCACCGAGGAGGACGAGGAACTCCTCTCCCTCTTCGCCCAGCACGCGGCCATCGCCCTCACCAACGCACGCCTCTACGAACGCAGCCGTGAGCTGACCATCGCCGAGGAACGCTCCCGGCTCGCCCACGAGCTGCACGACGCCGTCAGCCAGAAGCTCTTCTCCCTCCGCCTCACCGCCCAGGCCGCCGCCACCCTGGTCGACCGGGCCCCCTCCCGCGCCACGGACGCCATGGGGGAGGTCGCGGCGCTGGCCGCCGAGGCCGCCGAGGAACTGCGCGCCGCCGTGATCGAGCTCCGCCCCGCCGCCCTCGACGAGGACGGACTCGTGGCCACCCTGCGCAGCCAGGTCCAGGTCCTCGACCGCGCCCACAGCGCCCGCGTCACCTTCACCAGCCACGACGTGCGCGCCCTGCCCGCCCCGCAGGAGGCCGCGCTGCTGCGCGTCGCCCAGGAGGCCCTGCACAACGCGCTGCGCCACGGCGACCCGCGCCACGTCGACGTCGTCCTGGAGCGCGAGGGCCCTCGCGCCGTGCTCCGGATCACCGACGACGGCCGCGGCTTCGAGCCGGAAGGCGTCCTGAGGGCCGGCCGCCACCTGGGCCTGGTGTCCATGCGCGACCGCGCCACCGGCGTGGGCGGCACGCTCACGGTCAGCTCGGCGCCCGGGAAGGGCGCCGTCGTCGAGATGGAGGTTCCCGGTGGCTGAGCCGGTCAAGGTCCTGGTCGTCGACGACCACCAGGTGGTCCGCCGCGGCCTGCGCACCTTCCTGGAGGTGCAGGACGACATCGAGGTCGTCGGCGAGGCCGGCGACGGCGAGGAGGGCGTCGCCCGCGCGGAGGAGCTGCGGCCCGACGTCGTCCTGATGGACATCCGGATGCCCGGCTCCGACGGCATCGAGGCCCTGCGCCGCCTGCGCTCGCTGGGCAACCCGGCCCGCGTCCTGGTGGTCACCAGCTTCACCGAGCGCCGCACCGTGGTCCCCGCGCTGCGGGCGGGCGCGACCGGATACCTCTACAAGGACGTGGACCCCGACGCCCTCGCGGCGGCCATCCGCTCCGTCCACGCCGGCCACACCGTCCTCCAGCCGGAGGTCGCCGAGGTACTCCTCTCCCAGGAGAACGGCTCCGGCGAGGGCCGCGGCGGCGCCCTCACCGACCGCGAGCGGGACGTCCTCGGCCTGATCGCCGACGGCCGCTCCAACCGCGAGATCGCCCGCTCCCTCTATCTGAGCGAGAAGACGGTGAAGACCCACGTCTCCAACATCCTGATGAAACTCGACGTCTCCGACCGCACCCAGGCCGCCCTCTGGGCCGTCCGCCACGACGCCGACTGATCCGGACCGGGCCCCGTGCCGCGTTCACGGCGGTCCGGTGAACGCCAGGGAGGCCGCCGTGTGCGGATTGGCGCAGAGCAGGTCGGTGCCCAGCGGGGTGAGGGTGTGCAGCACCCGGTTGCGGGAGCGGACGGAGACGATGAGCCCCGTCTCCCGCAGGATCGTGGCCTGCCGGCTGGCGGCGGGGGCGGTGACGCCGATCCGCCGGGCCAGCTCGCCCGTGGTGCAGCCGTCCTCGATGACCCGCAGGGCGGCCGCCCTGCTGTGCCCGAGCAGGCAGGCCAGCCGGTCCGCCTCCCCGGCGCCGTGCCCGGCCGGAGCGAGCCACCAGCCGGGCCCCCGCGGCACGGGGTACACCAGGACCGGGCGCAGCTCCGGGTCGATGAGCGTGACGGGCGTGCGCCAGCAGAAGACCGACGGCACCAGGAGCAGGCCGCGCCCGCCCAGATGCAGGTCGCGGTCGACCGGATAGTCCGCCTCCAGCACGGGGGAGGACCACCGCAGCGTCGGCGCCAGGCTGTTCAGCAGTCCCTCCACCCCTTGGTCGATGAGCGCGCGGGCCCGCCGGGCCCGGTCGACGTCCACCAGCGTCTGCAGACGCGGCCACAGGGGTGCGAGGGCGGCGCGGTAGTACCCCTGCAGGGCGTCACCGAGCGTGGCCAGGGCCGTCCGGTCGGCGTCCGCCAGAGGGCGGAGCGGACCGGGAGGGCCGGCCAGCACCGACAGGTCCCGGCGTAATCGCTCCCTGGACGTGGACAGCACCAGGTCGACGGTGGACTCCAGCGACGGCGCGGGCTGGGCCGGCGTGAGGAAGTCGGGGAAGTCGCCCACCGGGGGCGCCAGCCGGCGCAGCAGACGCACGTGGGGCGCGCCCAGGGACCGCAGCCGGGCCCTGGCCGCGGCACGCCACGGGTCGAAGATCCCCCTCGCCCGGGTGCTCGCCAGCTGCGTCACGCTGAGGGTGATCTCCCAACCCGGATCGGGCGAAGAAAGCGTATGAATACGGGACAAATCCTCCGCACTGAAGTGCACTCTGAGTGCCATGGCTCTCCCCCCGTCACGGCCGTATGCCTGATTCTCGGTACCTTGTGCGCGTTGTGGCCAGCATGTTTTGAGTCTGATGACATGTCCTTGCCCGTCCGATTGGGGCGCTGCGAGTCTTCTGGGCAGCGCGCGGCACCGGCAGCCCGCCGGGCCCGCGCCCGACAGAAGGAGAGGACTCATGCGCAGTCGTCTGTTCACGGTCGCCGTCGCCGCGGCCGGCGCCCTCCTGGGCCTGGGAGCCACCACGGTGGCGGCCGCACCGGTGGGCGCGGCGGCGGCCGACTCCGCCGCGCCGTTCGCCGCGCAGGCCAAGGACGCGCACCTCACGGCCGGCCAGACCAAGGCGCTGAAGAAGGAGGTCGACCGCTACCTCGACAAGACCGGCGGCAAGCAGGTCGCCCTCAACAAGATCGACCTGAACGGCGCCACGCTCCTCGTGGCCATCCCCGGTGAGAACCGGCCCCGGGACTTCGCCGCCGGCAACGGCACGGCCGCGGCGGCCGACCCGTGCCTGACCGGCGCGGTCTACAGCGGCTACTTCTGCGCCTACAGCCAGGAGACCTACTCGGGCAGCTACTACTACTGGTACTCCTGCGCCAAGCGCTCCATGCCGTGGGCCGGGTACGGCTCGTGGATCAACGACCAGACCCCGGGCACCCGCGCGACCTTCTACAACAGCAGCGGCGGCGTCTACTACACGACCCCGGCGCCCTACACCGCCAGGGACAGCTACTACTGGACGCCCGTCTACCACGTCCGGAACTGCTGACCCGGCCACCACCGGGCCGGCCCGGCCGGGGCGACGCGCGCGAGGTGACGTGAAGTGACCGGCACACGCCGATGCTGCCGGGGCTCCCTGGCCGCCGCGACGGCCGTGGGGTGGGAACGGCTTCCGGCCACCCACCCCACGTCCGTGTCCGGCCACCCGGGTCGCGCCGGGGGAGGGGGAGCGCCCTGGCCCGGCCGGGGGCCGGCGCGCCCGCCCGTGCCGGAGGGTCGCCCGCCCGCGCCGCCGGGCCGACCGCGGCTCGAGCCGTCACCCCCGGTGGCGCTCCTCCACCGCCGCGTTGTACGCGGCGACCATCGCCCGCCGGGCCGTCCGCTCCACCGGCCGCAACGCCTCCCGCCGCGCCGCCATCTCCCCGGCGCTCACCGCACCCCCGTGCCCCCTCTCGTACGCCAGTGAGACCAGCAGCCCCACCCGCTCGGCCAGCCGCAGCACCCGCGCCGCCCGCGGCGGATACCCCGGCGCCAGCGCGTCCTGCCCCTGCGACCGCTCCGCCCGCGCCCGGTACGCGTCCAGCGCCGCCTCGGCCACCGGTCCCGACGCCGCCACGTCCAGCCGCGTCAGCACCTCCGTCGCCTCCCGCAGCGCCTCCGCCAGCTCCCGCTCCGCCTCGCCGAGCGAGGGAACGTCGGCCGGCGGCGCCTCCCGCACCGGCAGGCAGTGCCAGACCACCTCCACGTGCACGTCCTCCGCGCCCCCGGCATCACCCGCCGGCCCGGCCTCGTGCACCTCGGGCACCAGCCCCAGCGCCACCCCGTGGCAGACGACCGCCTCCTCCGCCTCCAGCGCCGCCGCGTTGAACTCCGCCGGCCCGCTCAGGCCCAGCGGATGACCCGGCGCGGGCAACGCCACCCGCAGACCGGTGGCCCCCAGCGCGCGCAGCCGCCCGAGGGCGAGCGACAGGCCGACCGCCCCGTCCTCCCCGGGCAGCCCGCGCACCCGGTGCAACGCGTCGTCCCCGACAATCGCGGCCACCGCGTCATCAGGCGGGACAAGATGGGCAAGAAGGGCGTTTCCCCAGGCGGCCAGGCGCCCGGCACGTGGTTCCGTGAGCATGCGCCCAGCCTAAGGACCGTCCCACTGGATTCCCCAGGACACCGGGTGGCGTAGATTTTTCCGAAAGGGCTGCGCCCGCCGGCGCACACGACAGCCACACCGGCCGACGCCGCCACCACGGGGCGGGCCGAGAACGCAATGGGAGACAGCGCGCTGATGAGCGATGTTCTGGAGCTGGAGGACGTATCCGTGGTCCGCGAGGGCCGGGCTCTGGTGGACCGGGTCTCCTGGTCGGTGAAGGAGGGCGAGCGCTGGGTCATCCTCGGCCCCAACGGCGCGGGCAAGACCACCCTGCTCAACATCGCGTCCAGCTACCTCTACCCGAGCAAGGGAACCGCTACGATCCTCGGCGAGACCCTCGGCCGGCCCGGCACGGACGTCTTCGAGCTGCGCCCCCGCATCGGCGTGGCAGGCATCGGCATGGCGGAGAAGCTCCCCAAGCGCCAGACGGTCCTGCAGACCGTCCTCACCGCCGCCTACGGCATGACCGCCGCCTGGCAGGAGGAGTACGAGGACGTCGACAAGGAGCGCGCCGTCGCCTTCCTCGACCGCCTCGGCATGAGCGACTACGCCGACCGCAAGTTCGGCACCCTCTCCGAGGGCGAGCGCAAGCGCACCCTGATCGCCCGCGCCCTGATGACCGACCCCGAGCTGCTCCTCCTCGACGAGCCCGCGGCCGGCCTCGACCTCGGCGGCCGCGAGGACCTGGTGCGCCGCCTCGGCCGCCTGGCCCGCGACCCGATCGCGCCCTCCATGATCATGGTGACCCACCACGTCGAGGAGATCGCCCCCGGCTTCACCCACGTCCTGATGATCCGCCAGGGCGAGGTCCTGACCGCCGGCCCCATCGAGCTCGAGCTCACCTCCCGCAACCTCTCCCACTGCTTCGGGCTCCCCCTGGTCGTCGAGCAGGTCGGCGACCGCTGGACCGCCCACGGCCTGCCCCTCGCCTAGGACCCTCGCGCAGGACCCTCGCCCGGGCCGCTCGCCCGGGCGCCGGCCGGCCCCGCCCAACAGGCCCTTTCCCACGCCCCCGTTCGCGCCCTGTCCGCGACGGGGGCGCGGTCCTACCATGCACCTGTGGACATCGACGCGTGGGTCTGGTGGCTGGTGGCGGCGGCGGTGCTCGGCATCGCCCTGGTGATCACAGCGATGCCCGAACTCGGGATGCTCGCCGTCGGCGCGGTCGCGGCGGCGGTCGCCTGGAGCCTCGGCGGCGGCATCGTGCTTCAGGTGGGCGCCTTCGTGGTCGTCTCCGTCGCCCTGATCGCGGTGGTGCGCCCCATCGCCGCCCGGAACAAGGAACGACCTCAACTCTCCACCGGTATCGACGCGTTGCGCGGCCGCCAGGCCGTCGTGCTCGAACGGGTCGACTCCCGGGGCGGACGCGTCAAGCTCGCCGGTGAGGTCTGGTCGGCGCGTGCCCTGGAACCCGGCCGCACCTTCGAGACGGGGGAGGAGGTGGACGTCGTCGACATCGACGGAGCCACCGCCGTCGTCATGTGACGACCCGACCCGCGCCCCTCCCAACCGCCCTGAACAGCGCGGGAGTTCGCGGGCCGCACAGGCCGGCCGTCCCAGCAGGTCCGGACAAGTGGCCGGAACCCGCCCCGAAGGTCACCGGGGTCTGGGAGACTCGAGCCAGAAGATCATCGACAAACACGGCATCCGCCGCGCACGACGCGGCCGAGAGGGGTTCGGGGAGCCACGATGGAACCGGTCATCATCGTCCTGGTCATTCTGGTGGTGTTGGTCTTCATCGCCCTGATCAAGACCATCCAGGTCATTCCGCAGGCCAGCGCCGCGATCGTCGAGCGCTTCGGCCGCTACACCCGCACCCTCAACGCGGGCCTCAACATCGTGGTGCCGTTCATCGACACCATCCGCAACCGCATCGACCTGCGCGAACAGGTCGTCCCCTTCCCGCCGCAGCCGGTCATCACCCAGGACAACCTGGTCGTGAACATCGACACGGTGATCTACTACCAGGTCACCGACGCCCGCGCCGCGACCTACGAGGTGGCCAGCTACATCCAGGCCATCGAGCAGCTCACCGTCACCACGCTGCGCAACATCATCGGCGGCATGGACCTCGAGCGCACCCTCACCTCCCGCGAGGAGATCAACGCCGCCCTGCGAGGCGTCCTCGACGAGGCCACCGGCAAGTGGGGCATCCGCGTCAACCGCGTCGAGCTCAAGGCGATCGAACCGCCCACCTCCATCCAGGACTCGATGGAGAAGCAGATGCGCGCCGACCGCGACAAGCGCGCCGCGATCCTCCAGGCCGAGGGCGTCCGGCAGTCCGAGATCCTGCGCGCGGAAGGCGAGAAGCAGTCGCAGATCCTGCGCGCCGAAGGTGAGGCCAAGGCCGCCGCCCTGCGCGCGGAGGGCGAGGCCCAGGCGATCCGCACGGTCTTCGAGTCCATCCACGCCGGAGACGCGGACCAGAAGCTCCTCGCCTACCAGTACCTGAAGATGCTCCCGGAGATCGCCCAGGGCGACGCCAACAAGCTCTGGATCGTCCCCAGCGAGATCGGCGACGCCCTCAAGGGCCTCGGCGGCGCCTTCGGCAACTTCGCCCCGCAGAACGGCAATCCCCCCGGCTCCGTGCCCAAGCCCGCGGGCAACGGCAGCGACCGCCTGGAGAAGCCCACCATCGACTGACCGCCGCGAGGTGCGGGCGGACGACGCAGGGCCCGCCACCCTGGCCGGGG
>NZ_JBHTVQ010000093.1:0-17699 GCF_042792855.1 Streptomyces sp. NPDC056600 | reverse complement strand
GGCCACCGGGGATCCTTCCCGGTGGCCCGCCGCCGTTCGCGCGTCACGCCCGGTGCGATACGGCTCGCGCGTCACGCCCGGTGCGTCACGCCTCGCGCGCGCCCGCGTACATCTCCTCGATGAGGTGCGCGTACTCCCGCTCCACCACCGGCCGCTTCAGCTTCAGGCTCGGCGTGATCTCGCCGTGCTCCACGTCGAGGTCACGCGGCAGGAGCCGGAACTGCTTGACGGTCTGCCAGCGCTGCAGGCCCTCGTTGAGCTGCTTCACGTAGCCCTCGACCATGGCGACCGTCTCCGGCGCCGCGACGACCTCCGCGTAGGACTTGTCGCCCAGCCCGTTCTCCGCGGCCCAGCCCATCAGGGCAGCCTCCTCCAGGGCGATCAGCGCCGTGCAGTAGTTGCGCGAGGCGCCGTGCACCAGGATGTTGGAGACGTACGGGCAGATCGCCTTGAACTGGCCCTCGACCTCGGCCGGGGCGACGTACTTGCCGCCCGAGGTCTTGATCAGGTCCTTCTTGCGGTCGGTGATCCGCAGGTACCCGTCGGTGGAGAGCTCGCCGATGTCGCCGGTGTGGAACCAGCCGTCCTCCTCCAGGACCTCGGCGGTCTTGTCCGGCAGGTTGTGGTAGCCCTGCATGATGCCCGGGCCGCGCAGCAGGATCTCGCCGTCGTCGGCGATGCGGACCTCGGTGCCGGGCAGCGGCTTGCCCACCGTGCCGGTGCGGTAGGCCTCGCCCGGGTTCACGAAGGAGGCGGCCGAGGACTCGGTCAGGCCGTAGCCCTCCAGGATGTGCACGCCGGCGCCGGAGAAGAAGTAGCCGATCTCCGGGGCGAGCGCCGCCGAGCCGGAGATGCAGGCGCGCAGGTTGCCGCCGAAGGCCTCGCGGATCTTCTTGTAGACCAGCAGGTCGGCGACCTCGTGCTTGAGGGAGAGGCCGAACGGGGCGGTCGCGTTGCCGGTGCGGCGGTAGTTCTCCTGGGTGACCTTGCCGTACTCGCGGGCGATCCCGGCCGCCCACTGGAAGATCTTGTACTTGGCGCCGCCGCCCGCGCGGGCCTTGGCGGCCACGCCGTTGTAGACCTTCTCGAAGATGCGGGGGACGGCCGCCATGTAGCTCGGCCTCACCACCGGCAGGTTCTCGATGATCTTGTCGACCCGGCCGTCGACGGCGGTGACGTGCCCGACCTCGATCTGGCTGGAGAGCAGCACCTTGCCGAAGACGTGCGCCAGCGGCAGCCACAGGTACTGCACGTCCTCCGTGGTGACCAGGCCGGTGGCGGCGATCGCCTTCGCCATGTACGACCAGTTGTCGTGCGGCAGGCGCACGCCCTTGGGGCGGCCGGTGGTGCCGGAGGTGTAGATCAGGGTGGCCAGCTGGTCCTTGGTGATCGCGGAGACCCGCTCCTTGACCAGCTCGGGGGACTTCTCCAGACGGGCCGCGCCGCGCCGCTCGAGCTCCTCCAGGGTCAGGACGGTCTCGTTCGTCTCCACGCCCGCCGGGTCGATCACCACGATGTGGGTGAGCGAGGGCAGCTCGTCCTTCTTCTCCAGCGCCTTGGCCACCTGCGAGGCGTCCTCGGCGATCAGGACCCTGCTGCCCGAGTCGGAGAGGATGAACGCCGACTCCTCGGCGTTGGTCGAGGGGTACACCGTGGTGGTGGCCGCGCCCGCGCACAGGATGCCCAGGTCGGCGAGGATCCACTCGACGCGGGTCGCCGCCGCCAGCGCGACCCGCTCCTCCGGGGCGACGCCCAGGTCGATCAGGCCCGCCGCGATGGAGAACACGCGGTCGGCGGACTGCTTCCAGCTGAGCGACGTCCACTCGTCGGGGCCCTGCCCGGCGGACGGCACCGGGTAGCGGTACGCCTCGGTGTCCGGCGTGGCCTCCACGCGCTCCAGGAACAGGTTCGCCACACTCGGCGGACGGTTATCGATCAGGGTCTGTGTGTCGCTCACGACAATCCTCCGGGGCCCGCCCGCAGTACGTGCGGCCGGCTCGGCCACTACTGACGGCTGCTGGTGCGGCTGGCTGGTTTGCTGCTGGCTGATGAACGGCTGAACGGCCTCGCGTGTCCCTGCTTAACTCGCGAGTAACTGAGGAGACGGCATCAGGGTAAGGGCCGACCCTGCGGTATGTAAGAGGCTACGGCCAGGCATTTGCGCAGTTCTTCCGGCCGCGCGACGCCGAAGGGCCCGCCGCGACGACGCGACGGGCCCTTCCGGCGGGACTCGGGGTCCGCAACTCGGCGGACTCCCGGTCTACTTCCGGCCTACTTCTTCCCCTTGCCGGACGACGCGCTGTCGTCGCTGGAGAGCACGGCGATGAAGGCCTCCTGGGGAACCTCCACGGAACCCACCATCTTCATCCGCTTCTTGCCCTCCTTCTGCTTCTCCAGCAGCTTCCGCTTCCGGGAGATGTCACCGCCGTAGCACTTGGCGAGGACGTCCTTGCGGATGGCGCGGATGGTCTCGCGGGCGATCACCCGGGAGCCGACGGCGGCCTGGATCGGCACCTCGAAGGCCTGCCGGGGGATGAGCTCGCGCAGCTTGGCGACCAGCCGCACGCCGTACGCGTACGCCGCGTCCTTGTGGGTGATCGCCGAGAAGGCGTCCACCTTGTCGCCGTGCAGCAGGATGTCCACCTTGACCAGGCTGGACGTCTGCTCGCCGGTGGGCTCGTAGTCCAGCGAGGCGTAGCCGCGGGTCTTGGACTTCAGCTGGTCGAAGAAGTCGAAGACGATCTCCGCGAGCGGCAGCGTGTACCGGATCTCCACGCGGTCCTCGGACAGGTAGTCCATGCCGAGCAGCGTGCCGCGGCGGGTCTGGCACAGCTCCATGATCGCGCCGATGAACTCCGACGGCGCGAGGATCGTGGCGCGCACGACCGGCTCGTACACGTCGTTGATCTTGCCCTCGGGGAACTCGCTCGGGTTGGTGACGACGTGCTCGCTGCCGTCCTCCATGACCACGCGGTAGACCACGTTGGGGGCGGTGGCGATCAGGTCGAGGCCGAACTCGCGCTCCAGGCGCTCGCGGATCACGTCCAGGTGGAGCAGGCCGAGGAAGCCGACGCGGAAGCCGAAGCCCAGGGCCGCGGACGTCTCCGGCTCGTAGACCAGCGCCGCGTCGTTGAGCTGCAGCTTGTCCAGCGCGTCACGCAGCAGCGGGTAGTCCGAGCCGTCCAGCGGGTACAGGCCCGAGAACACCATCGGCTTCGGGTCCTTGTAGCCGCCCAGCGCCTCGGTGGCGCCCTTGTTCAGGGTGGTGACCGTGTCACCGACCTTGGACTGGCGGACGTCCTTCACGCCGGTGATCAGGTAGCCCACCTCGCCGACGCCCAGGCCGTCGGCCGGCAGCATCTCGGGCGAGTTGGTGCCGATCTCCAGCAGCTCGTGCGTGGCGCCGGTCGACATCATCCGGATGCGCTCGCGCTTGTTGAGCTGGCCGTCGATCACCCGGACGTAGGTGACCACGCCGCGGTACGAGTCGTAGACCGAGTCGAAGATCATCGCGCGGGCCGGGGCGTCCTTGACGCCGACCGGGGCCGGGATGCGCTCGACCACGCGGTCCAGCAGGTCCTCGACGCCCACACCGGTCTTCGCGGAGACCTTCAGCACGTCGGAGGGGTCGCAGCCGATCAGGTTGGCGAGCTCCTCGGAGAACTTCTCGGGTTGCGCGGCCGGCAGGTCGATCTTGTTCAGCACCGGGATGATCGCGAGGTCGTTCTCCATCGCCAGGTACAGGTTGGCGAGCGTCTGCGCCTCGATGCCCTGGGCGGCGTCGACGAGCAGGACGGTGCCCTCGCAGGCGGCCAGGGACCGGGACACCTCGTAGGTGAAGTCGACGTGCCCGGGGGTGTCGATCATGTTCAGGATGTGCGTCGGGTTCTGCTGCTCCCCGTTCCTCGGGGCCCACGGCAGACGCACCGCCTGGGACTTGATCGTGATGCCGCGCTCACGCTCGATGTCCATGCGGTCGAGGTACTGGGCGCGCATCTGCCGCTGCTCGACGACGCCGGTCAGCTGGAGCATCCGGTCGGCGAGCGTGGACTTGCCGTGGTCGATGTGCGCGATGATGCAGAAGTTGCGGATCAGAGCCGGGTCGGTACGGCTCGGCTCGGGCACATTGTTAGGGGTCGCGGGCACGCAGGGTCCTGTCTCTTGAGGCGCCTTATGCCTCGGGTCGGATCTGTACGCAGCCTCCATCGTCCCATGGCCCGGCCCCTGTGACGGGTTTGGGCCGCTCGTCGGGCGACTGGTAGCCTGGGTGGCTGTGTCTCCATGCCCGCGTGTCATGCCTGTGCGCGGAGGCTCACCCAAGAAAATCACACGGCCCGCGAGGCCTCGGCCTCGTGTGCCAAGAACCTGAAAAGGCTCCTTCGTGGCGAACATCAAGTCCCAGATCAAGCGGAACAAGACCAACGAGAAGGCCCGGCTGCGCAACAAGGCCGTCAAGTCCTCTCTGAAGACCGCGATCCGCAAGGCCCGCGAGGCCGCTGCCGCGGGTGACACCGAGAAGGCGACCGAGTACCAGCGCGCCGCTGCGCGTCAGCTGGACAAGGCCGTCTCCAAGGGCGTCATCCACAAGAACCAGGCCGCCAACAAGAAGTCGGCGCTTGCTTCCAAGGTCGCCGGCCTCCAGGGCTGAACCGCCTCGGTCCGTTTGTGATCTGAACGACTGAACGACCGCCGGCAGGACCCAGAGCGGGCCCTCTCTCATCCGCTCCCGGCCGGCACCAAGGGTCCGTACGCGGCCTGCGTTCGCCACGCGGGTACGGACCCGGCACCCTTTTCAGCGCCCCGGCCCCCGTGCCGCCTTCCCCAGGCGGTCCGGAGGCCGGGGCGTTCGGTCTTCCCGGGCTTCCTCCGAGGTGGGGGACAATGGTCCCCATGCCTTCCGCACTCCCCGACGGCGAGCCCGTCCCCGCCGACGGCGCGTTGCCGGCCTCCGCCCTCGAGGGCGCCCCGGAGCGTCCCCTCGGGTTCTACCTGCACGTCCCTTACTGCGCGACCCGCTGCGGGTACTGCGACTTCAACACCTACACCGCCACCGAGCTGCGCGGAAGCGGCGGCGTGCTCGCCTCCCGCGACAACTACGCGGACACCCTCGCCGAGGAGGTCCGCCTGGCCCGCAAGGTGCTGGGCGACGACCCCCGCCCGGTGCGCACCGTCTTCGTCGGCGGCGGCACCCCCACCCTGCTGGCGGCCGGCGACCTGGTGCGGATGCTGGACGCGGTCCGCCAGGAGTTCGGCCTCGCCGAGGACGCCGAGGTCACCACCGAGGCCAATCCGGAGACCGTGGACCCGGCCTACCTCGCGGAGCTGCGCGAGGGCGGCTACAACCGGATCTCCTTCGGCATGCAGTCCGCCCGCCCCCACGTGCTGCGCATCCTCGACCGTACCCACACCCCCGGCCGCCCCGAGCAGTGTGTCTCCGAGGCGCGGGCCGCCGGATTCGAGCACGTCAACCTGGACCTGATCTACGGCACGCCGGGGGAGTCCGACGACGACTGGCGGGCTTCCCTGGAGGCCGCGCTGGGCGCCGGCCCCGACCACGTCTCGGCGTACGCGCTGATCGTCGAGGACGGCACCGGCCTTGCCCGCCGCATCAAGCGCGGCGAGGTCCCGATGACCGACGACGACGTGCACGCCGACCGCTACCTGATCGCCGAGGAGATGCTCTCGGCGGCCGGGCTCGACTGGTACGAGGTCTCCAACTGGGCCGCCTCCGACGCCGCCCGCTGCCTGCACAACGAGCTGTACTGGCGCGGCGCCGACTGGTGGGGCGCCGGACCGGGCGCGCACAGCCACGTCGGGGGCGTGCGGTGGTGGAACGTGAAGCACCCGGGCGCCTACGCGGCGGCCCTCGCCGAGGGGCGCTCCCCGGGCGCCGGGCGCGAGCTGCTCTCCGCCGAGGACCGGCGCGTCGAGCGGATCCTGCTGGAGCTGCGGCTGGTGGACGGCGTCCCCCTGGACCTCCTGCGCCCGGCCGGCCGCGCCGCCGCCGACCGCGCCCTCGCCGACGGCCTGCTGCGCCCGGAGTCCTTCGCCGCGGGCCGCGCCGCCCTCACCCTGCGGGGCCGCCTCCTGGCCGACGCGGTCGTCCGGGACCTGGTGGACTGAGCGGCCCCGCCACTCGTGCGAGTGACTCCGTGCGGTTCGGCTCCTCGGTGCCTACGCTGTTCGTAAGCTGCCGCTGACAGTGCGCGACGCGGCGGACCGGGAGGCTCACGGAGATGACCGCTGTGGACGAGCGAGGGATGGCCGACTTCTTCGCGGACTTCGAACCGCCCGAAGGCGCCAAGGCGGAGCTTCTGCGGGGGGACATCGTGATGATGGCCGGCCCCGATCTGGTGCACAACCGGATCGTCACCGAGGTGCAGGACCAGATCCCGCGCTCCCGCTGGGAACGCCTCCAGACACAGGACGTGAACATCGTCGGGGAGGCCAGCGAGCCGGTGCCCGATCTGGTGGTTCTCGAGGCGGGACGCGGCCCGGCGGCGGGTCGGCTGTTGCCCTCGCACCTGATCACGCTGGTGGTCGAGGTGGTCTCCCGGACCAGCGTCGACCGTGACTACGGCGTGAAGCGGCTGATCTACTCGGCGGGCGGAGTCCCGGCCTACCTGATCATCGACCCGATCATGGCGCACTGCGTGCTGTACACCGAGCCGACCGGACGGGGCGAGGACGCCGACTACCAGGTGCAGCGGATCACCAAATTCGGCGATCCGCTGCCGGTGGGCCCGCTGGGGATCGAACTGGAGACGGCGGAGTTCGGGGCGTACGAGGGGGTCAGGCCTCACTCCCGGCCGTGACGAAGTCGATCAGTTCCTCGACGCGGCCCAGGAGCTCGGGCTCCAGGTCCTTCCAGCCGCGGACCCGGGAGAGGATGTGACGCCAGGCGGCGCCGGTGTTGTCGGGCCAGCCGAGGGCGCGGCAGACGCCGGTCTTCCAGTCCTGGCCGCGGGGGATCACCGGCCAGGCCTCGATGCCCAGCGCGGAGGGCTTCACGGCCTGCCAGACGTCGATGTAGGGGTGGCCGACCACCAGGGCGTGGTCGCTGGTGACGGCCTCGGCGATGCGCCATTCCTTGGAGCCGGGCACCAGGTGGTCGACCAGGACGCCCAGCCGCGCGTCGGGGCCCGGGGCGAACTCCTCGACCACGGCCGGCAGGTCGTCCACGCCCTCCAGGTACTCCACGACCACGCCCTCGACGCGCAGGTCGTCGCCCCACACCTTCTCGACCAGCTCGGCGTCGTGCCGTCCCTCGACGTAGATGCGCCCCGCGCGGGCCACCCGCGCCCGCGCGCCGGGAACCGCGACGGAGCCGGAGGCGGTGCGCGAAGGGCGCTTCGGGGCGGCCGCGGCGGCGCGGACCAGGGTCACCGGGCGGCCCTCCAGCAGGAAGGCGGCCGGGGCCAGCGGGAAGACGCGGTGCTCGCCGTGCCGGTCCTCCAGGGTGACCGTGCCGGCCTCGCAGCCCACCACGGCCCCGCAGAACCCGGTGGCGGGGTCCTCCACGACCAGACCGGGCTCCGCGGGAACCTCGGGTACCGGCTTGGGCTTCTTCCACGACGGCGTGAGGTCGGGGGAGTACTGGCGCATTCGGCTGACGATAGGAGAAACGGCGGGGCTCGCCCAGGCGACACGCCCTCACGCCGCCGCCCGCCGCCTCACCAGGCCGTGCCGAACCTCCGGGACAGCTCCTCCCGCTGCCGCCGCACGAAGGCGGCGTCCACCACCGCCCCGTGCCCGGGCACGTAGAGCGCGTCCTCGCCGCCCAGCTCCAGCAGCCGGGTGAGGGCCGCCGCCCAGCGCGAGGGCACCGCGTCCTCCCCGGCCTGCGGTTCGCCGGACTCCTCGACCAGGTCGCCGCAGAAGACCACCGGGCGCGGCCCCGGCACCAGGACCGCGAGGTCGTGCGCGGTGTGGCCCGGCCCCATGGCGGCCAGCACCGGGCGGACGCCGCCGCCCAGCTCCAGCACGTGGTCGTGGTGCACCTCGTGCCGGGGCACGGTCAGCGCCTCCAACGCCGTGTCCGCCGCTTGCGGGGTCAGGCCGTTCGCCACCGCGTCGGCCCGCAGGGCGTCCCGCCCCTCGGCGGAGGCCAGCAACGCGCCGCAGCCGACCGCGGCGTGCACCTCCGCCCCGGCGAACACCCCGGCGCCGAACACGTGGTCGAAGTGAGGGTGGGTGAGGGCCACATGCGTGACGCGCCGCCCCGCCCCCAAGGACTGCTCCGCCTCCTGGCGGATCCGCGTGCCCTCCGCCACACTCGAGCCCGCGTCCACCAGCAACGCCCCGTCGGGCCCGGCCACCAGGCCCACCGTGCAGTCCCAGACGGGCAGCCGCAGCCGCCCCACACCGGGGGCCAGCGCCTCCCAGCCGAGACTTTCCCCTCCATCAGGGGCTTCCCAGGTCACGCTCATGGGGCGACGCTATCGGGACCGCACGGCGACCGCCCTTGCCCGCGCCGTACCCTCCGGCCGTACACTGACTGGTAATGACTGGCACTCGCGCAAGCAGAGTGCCAGTCGACGCAAGGGGCAGAAGCGGTGAGGCCGAGCCGACATCCGGAGGTGTGCGCGATGCTGAGTGAACGCAGGCTGCAGGTGTTGCGCGCCATCGTCCAGGACTACGTCGGGACCGAGGAGCCGGTGGGCTCCAAGGCCCTCACCGAGCGGCACAGCCTCGGTGTGTCCCCCGCGACGGTGCGCAACGACATGTCCGCGCTGGAGGAGGAGGGCTACATCGCCCAGCCCCACACCAGCGCGGGGCGGATCCCCACCGACAAGGGCTACCGGCTCTTCGTCGACCGGCTGGCCGACGTGAAGCCGATGACCCAGCCCGAGCGGCGCGCCATCCAGAACTTCCTGGACGGCGCCGTCGACCTCGACGACGTGGTGGCCCGCACGGTGCGGCTGCTGGCGCAGCTGACCCGGCAGGTCGCGGTCGTCCAGTATCCGTCGCTCACGCGTTCGGCGGTGCGGCATGTGGAGCTGCTGGCGCTCGCGCCGGCCCGGGTGATGCTGGTGCTGATCACCGACACCGGCCGGGTCGAGCAGCGCCTGATCGACTGCCCCGCCCCGATCGGCGAGAACACCCTCGCCGACCTCCGCGCCCGGCTCAACAGCCGGGTCACCGGGCGCCGGTTCACCGACGTCCCGCTGCTGGTGCAGGACCTGCCGGAGGCCTTCGAGCAGGAGGACCGCTCCACGGTGGCGTCGGTGCTCGCCACCCTGCTGGAGACGCTCGTCGAGCGGACCGAGGAGCGGCTGATGATCGGCGGCACCGCCAACCTGACCCGCTTCACACATGATTTTCCCCTCACCATCCAGCCCGTCCTGGAGGCGCTCGAGGAGCAGGTCGTGCTCCTCAAGCTCCTTGGCGAGGCTCAGGATTCGGCCATGACCGTCCGTATCGGTCATGAGAACGAGTACGAGGGACTCAACTCCACGTCCGTCGTGTCGGTGGGCTACGGTTCGGGCGGCGAGGCAGTCGCCAAGCTCGGCGTGGTCGGACCGACCCGCATGGATTACCCGGGAACGATGGGAGCAGTACGCGCAGTGGCACGGTACGTCGGACAGATCCTGGCGGAGTCGTAAGTGGCCACGGACTACTACGCCGTACTCGGCGTGCGCCGCGACGCGTCCCAGGACGAGATCAAGAAGGCGTTCCGGAGGCTCGCCCGCGAGCTGCACCCGGACGTCAATCCCGATCCGAAGACGCAGGAGCGGTTCAAGGAGATCAACGCCGCCTACGAGGTGCTCTCGGACCCGCAGAAGAAGCAGGTCTACGACCTCGGCGGCGACCCGCTCTCCCAGGCCGGCGGCGCCGGCGCGGGTGCGGGCGGCTTCGGGGCCGGCGGCTTCGGCAACTTCTCCGACATCATGGACGCCTTCTTCGGCACGGCCTCGCAGCGCGGACCGCGCTCGCGGACCCGCCGCGGCCAGGACGCCATGATCCGGCTGGACGTCGAGCTGACCGAGGCGGCCTTCGGGACCACCAAGGAACTCCAGGTCGACACGGCCGTGGTCTGCAAGACCTGTCACGGCGAGGGCGCCGCCCCCGGCACCTCGGCGCAGACCTGTGACATGTGCCGCGGCCGCGGCGAGGTGTCCCAGGTGACGCGGTCCTTCCTCGGCCAGGTCATGACCTCGCGGCCCTGCCCCCAGTGCCAGGGCTTCGGCACGGTCGTGCCCAACCCGTGCCCCGAGTGCGCGGGTGACGGCCGGGTGCGCTCGCGCCGGACGCTGACCGTGAAGATCCCCGCCGGTGTGGACAACGGCACCCGGATCCAGCTGGCCGGCGAGGGCGAGGTCGGCCCGGGCGGAGGCCCGGCCGGCGACCTGTACGTCGAGATCCACGAGCTGCCGCACGAGACGTTCCAGCGGCGCGGGGACGACCTGCACTGCACGGTGACGATCCCGATGACGGCGGCGGCGCTCGGCACCAAGGTGCCGCTGGAGACGCTCGACGGCCTCGAGGAGGTCGACATCCGTCCCGGCACGCAGTCCGGGCAGTCGATCCCGCTGCACGGGCGCGGCGTCACCCACCTGCGCGGCGGCGGGCGCGGCGACCTCATCGTGCACGTCGAGGTGCTGACGCCGACGAAGCTGGACCCGGAGCAGGAGCGGGTGCTGCGCGAACTGGCCAAGCTGCGCGGGGAGGAGCGGCCCACCGGGCAGTTCCAGCCCGGTCAGCAGGGGCTGTTCTCCCGGCTGAAGGACGCGTTCAACGGGCGCTGAGGCGCCCCCGGGGGTCGTCGCGGACCGGTGCGGTCCGCGGCGGCTCCCGTTTCTGTCCCTGCCCACGCACTGCCCCGACCACCGCGCCTGGAGGCGTAGTTGACCGCCCCCGTCTTCGTCGTCGACGAACTCTCCCCGCACGGGTCCACGCATGTCCTGGAGGGCCCGGAGGGCCGGCACGCCGTGTCGGTCAAGCGGCTCCAGCCGGGCGAGGCGGTGGTGCTCACCGACGGCAGGGGCCACTGGGCCGAGGGCGTCGTCGAGGCCGCCGAGGGCAAGGACCGGCTGGTCGTCGGCGGGCTCGCGGAGGTCCGTGAGGAGCCCGTGCCGAGCCCGCGGATCACGGTGGTGCAGGCGCTGCCCAAGGGGGACCGGGGTGAGCTGGCGGTGGAGACCATGACCGAGACCGGGGTGGACGCGATCGTCCCCTGGTCCGCGGCGCGGTGCATCACGCAGTGGAAGGGCGAGCGGGGGGCCAAGGCGCTGGCCAAGTGGCGGGCCACCGCGCGGGAGGCGGGCAAGCAGTCGCGGCGGACGCGGTTCCCCGAGGTCGCGGAGCTCGCGAGCGGCAAGCAGGTCGCGGCGCTGCTCGCGCGGGCCGACTTCGCGGCGGTCCTGCACGAGGACCGGGACTTCCCCAGTGAGGCGCTGGCCACGTGCGAGCTGCCGGCGTCGGGGGAGATCGTGCTGGTCGTGGGGCCCGAGGGTGGGGTCTCGCCGCAGGAGCTGGAGCTGTTCGCCGAGGCGGGGGCGGGAGCGTACCGGCTGGGCCGGTCCGTGCTGCGGACCTCCACGGCGGGGACCGCGGCCGTCGCGTTGCTGCTCGGCCGCACGGGGCGCTGGTCCTAGCGGAACCCCTGCCGCGGGGGTCCGGCTCCCGCGGGGCTCCGCCGCACGGGGCGGGCGGTCCGGTACCTGCCGCGAGATTGCGGTGCGGGCGGCCGGCGCCCGGGGGTGCGAGCCGCCCCGTGCGTACGCACCGCCCTGCGCCCGCCCTCCCCCAAGCTCTCGGCTTCGCTCGAGCAGGGGGTACCCCCATCGCCCCCTGGGCGGCCCAGCCGCCCGCCGGGAGGGCCGAGTTGCTCCCCGCCGTGCGCAGGCGGGTCAGCAGGCATCCCGCGCCCATGGCCCCTGGCACCCCGCGACCCCAGTCGGGGGAAAAGGCTGTTGGGGGACGGGGATCGCTGCTTAGGCTGACCGGGTGACGAAGTCTGCCTCGACGCTCGCTCCCGCGTATCTCCGCTTCCCGCACCTGCACGGCGACCTGCTCGCCTTCACCGCCGAGGACGACGTCTGGGTCGCCCCCGTCGACGGCGGCCGGGCCTGGCGGGTCAGCGCGGACAACATGCCGGTCAACCACCCCCGCATCTCCCCGGACGGCGCCCACGTCGCCTGGACCTCGGCCCGCGACGGCGCCCCCGAGGCGTACGCCGCCCCCGTGGGCGGCGGTCCCGCGCGGCGCCTGACGCACTGGGGCGCGCCCACCACCCGGGTCCGCGGCTGGACCCCGGACGGGCGGGTCCTGGTGACCTCGGCCCACGGCGAGGCCACCCTGCGCCGCTCCTGGGCCCGCGCCGTGCCGCTGGACGGCGGTCCCGCCGAGCGGCTGCCGTACGGCCCGGTCGGCCACGTGGCCTTCGGCCCGCGCACCGTGCTGCTGTCCGCGCCGATGGGCCGCGAGGCGGCCTGGTGGAAGCGCTACCGGGGCGGCACCGCGGGCAAGCTGTGGATCGAGTCGGAGGAGACGCCCGGCGAGTTCGCCCGCCTGCACGCCGACCTCGACGGCAACCTCGAGTACCCGCTGTGGGCCGGGGACAGGATCGCGTTCCTCTCCGACCACGAGGGCGTCGGCGCCCTCTACTCCTCCCTCGCCGACGGTTCGGACCTGCGCCGCCACACCCCCGTCGGGGACGACGTCTTCTACGCCCGGCACGCCGCCACCGACGGCGAGCGCGTCGTGTACAGCTCGGCCGGCGAGCTGTGGCTCCTCGACGACCTGGACGGCGCCGAGCCGTGCCGTCTGGAGGTCCGCCTCGGCGGCCAGCGCGCCGACCTGCAGCCCTACCCCGTGACCCCCTCCCGGTGGCTCGGCGGCTTCTCGCCCGACCACACCGCCCGCGGCAGCGCCGTCACCGTCCGCGGCGGCGTCCACTGGGTCACCCACCGCTCCGGCCCGGCCCGCGCGCTGGCCGCCGAGCCGGGCGTGCGCAACCGGCTGGCCCGCGCCTTCCGGGTGGACGGCGAGGAATGGGCGGTCTGGGTCACCGACGCCGAGGGCGAGGACGCCCTGGAGTTCGCCCCGGCGACCGGCCCCGCCGCGGGCGGCGGCCCGCGCCGGATCGCCGCCGGACGGCTCGGCCGCGTGCTGGGCCTGACCGTGGCGCCCGACGGCGGACGGTTCGCCGTCGCCTCCCACGACGGGCGGGTGCTGCTCGTCGAGCGGGAGAGCGGCGAGCTGCGCGAGGTGGACCGCAGCGAGAACGGCGACTGCTCCGGGCTGGTCTTCTCGCCCGACTCGGCATGGCTGGCCTGGTCCCACCCGGGCGTCGGCGAACTCGCCCAGCTGAAGCTGGCGCACACCGCCGACCTGTCGGTGGTCGAGGCGACCCCGCTGCGGTTCCGGGACTTCTCGCCCGCCTTCACCCCCGACGGCAAGCACCTCGCCTTCCTGTCGGCGCGCGCCTTCGACCCGGTGTACGACGAGCACTCCTTCGACCTGGCCTTCGTCGGAGCCAACCGCCCCTACCTGATCACCCTCGCCGCGACCACGCCGTCCCCGTTCGGCCCGCAGCGGCACGGACGCCCGGTGGACGCCCCCGACAAGGACGAGACGCCGGAGAGCGAGGGCACCCCCGCCACCCGGATCGACCCCGAGGGCCTCGCCGACCGGATCGTGCCCTTCCCGGTGGAGGCCGCCCGGTACACCGGGCTGCGCACCGCGAAGGACGGCGTGCTGTGGCTGCGGCACCCCGTCGAGGGCGTGCTCGGCGCGTCGCGGGCCACCCCCGACGACTCCGGGCCCAAGAGCGACCTGGAGCGCTACGACCTGGCCCAGCTGCGGCTGGACACCCTGGGCGAGGACGTCGACGCCTACGCGGTCAGCGGCGACGGCAAGCGCCTGGCGGTGTGGGGCGGCGGCGGCCGGCTCAGGGTGGTGCCGAGCGACCGGCGGGCCTCCGGCGACGACGAGGTCGCCGTGGACCTCGGCCGGGTCCACCACCTCGTCGACCCGGCCGCCGAGTGGCGGCAGATGTTCGACGAGGCCGGGCGCCTGATGCGGGACAACTTCTGGCGCCCCGACCTCGGCGGCGTCGACTGGCAGGCCGTCCTGGACCGCTACCGTCCGGTCGTCGAACGGCTCGCCACCCACGACGACCTGGTCGACCTGCTCTGGGAGGTGCAGGGCGAGCTCGGCACCTCGCACGCCTACGTCACGCCCGCCGGCCACGGCGGCGACGAGCGGCAGGGGCTGCTCGGCGCGGACGTCTCCCGGCACGAGGACGGGGCCTGGCGGGTCGACCGGGTGCTGCCCTCGGAGACCTCCGACCCCAAGGCGCGCTCCCCGCTGGCCGCCCCAGGCGTCGCGGTCCGGCCCGGCGACGCCATCGTCGCCGTCGGCGGGCGGCCCGTCGACCCGGTCCGCGGCCCCTGGCCGCTGCTGGCCGGCACGGCGGGCAAGCCGGTCGAGCTGACGGTGGCCCCGGCGGCCGGCGGCGACCCCCGGCACACCGTCGTGGTGCCCACCGACGACGAGGAGGCGCTGCGGTACCACGCCTGGGTCGCCGACCGCCGGGCCCACGTGCACGAGCTGAGCGGCGGCCGCCTCGGCTACCTGCACGTGCCCGACATGATGGGCGCCGGCTGGGCGCAGATCCACCGCGACCTGGTCGTCGAGGTGGCCCGGGAGGGCCTGATCGTCGACGTCCGGGAGAACCGGGGCGGCCACACCTCGCAGCTGGTCGTGGAGAAGCTGGCGCGGCGGATCGTCGGCTGGGACGTGCCGCGTGGCAAGCGACCCATGAGCTACCCGCTGGACGCCCCTCGGGGCCCGGTCGTCGCGGTGGCCAACGAGTTCTCCGGCTCCGACGGCGACATCGTCAACGCCGCGGTCAAGGCGCTGGGCATCGGCCCGGTGGTCGGCACCCGCACCTGGGGCGGCGTCGTCGGCATCGACAGCCGCTACCGGCTGGTCGACGGCACCCTGGTCACCCAGCCGAAGTACGCCTTCTGGTTCGAGGAGCTCGGCTGGGGCGTGGAGAACCACGGCGTCGACCCGGACGTCGAGGTGCCGCAGACGCCGCAGGACCACGCCGCCGGCCGCGACCCGCAGCTGGACGAGGCGGTCCGCATCGCCCTGGAGGCCCTGTCGCGCACGCCCGCGAAGACGCCGCCCTCGCTGTGAGGCGGTGGCCCGCGGCGCGGTGAGACGGCGGCCCGCGGCGCGACTCCGCCCGGTGCGGGGCCGCGCCGCGGGCACCGGCCCCGCTGTCGGTGCGGGGCGTTACGATGACCCGGCGTGAACGATCACGAACGAGGAGGGCCCATGGCAGGGGAGCCGCAGGACGACTGCCTGTTCTGCAAGATCGTCGCGGGAGAGATCCCGGCCACCGTCGTCCGCGAGACGGACACCACGGTGGCGTTCCGGGACATAAACCCGCAGGCCCCCACCCACGTCCTGGTGATCCCCAAGGAGCACCACGCGGACGCCGCCACCCTCGCCGCCGAGGCGCCCGAGCTCGCCGCCGACGTGCTGCGCGAGACCCGGGCCGTCGCCGAGGACGAGAAGCTGGACAGCTACCGCACGATCTTCAACACCGGCTCCGGCGCGGGGCAGACGGTCTTCCACGCGCACGCGCACGTCCTCGGCGGGCGCGGCCTGCAGTGGCCCCCCGGCTGACGCGGCCGGGGCGGTAGGGGAGGGCGAGCGTGTCCGTGCGTGAACTGGTGGTGCTGGGCACCGCCAGCCAGGTTCCGACCCGGCACCGCAACCACAACGGCTACCTGCTGCGGTGGGACGGCGAGGGCATCCTGTTCGACCCCGGCGAGGGCACGCAGCGGCAGATGCTGCGCGCCGGCGTCGCCGCGCACGACCTGAACCGGCTCTGCGTCACCCACTTCCACGGGGACCACTCCCTGGGCCTGGCCGGCGTCATCCAGCGGATCAACCTGGACCGCGTCCCGCACCCGGTCACCGCGCACTACCCCCGCTCCGGGCAGCGCTTCTTCGACCGGCTGCGGTACGCCACCGCCTACCGGGAGACGGTCAAGCTCACCGAAGAGCCGGTCGACTCCGACGGTCCGATCGCCGAGACCCCCGGCTACACGCTGGAGGCCCACCGGCTCGACCACCCCGTCGAGTCCTACGGCTACCGGCTGGTGGAGGGCGACGGCCGCCGGATACTTCCCGAGCGGCTGGCCGCGCACGGCATCAAGGGCCCCGACGTCGGCCGCCTCCAGCGCGACGGCGAGCTGAACGGCGTCACCCTGGACGAGGTCAGCGAGGTGCGGCGCGGGCAGCGATTCGCGTTCGTCATGGACACCCGGCTCTGCGACGGCGTCCACCGCCTCGCCGAGGGCTGCGACCTGCTGACCATCGAGTCCACCTTCCTCGACGAGGACGTCGCCCTGGCCGAGGACCACGGCCACCTCACCGCCGGCCAGGCGGCCCGCGTGGCCCGCGACGCGGGCGTGCGCCACCTGGTGCTCACCCACTTCAGCCAGCGCTACCCGGACCCGGAGGAGTTCGCCCGGCAGGCCCGCGCGGCCGGCTTCGAGGGCGAACTCACCGTCGCCCGCGACCTGGAGCGGATCCCCGTGCCGCGGCGGGTCTGACCAGGCAGGAGACGCCCGCGGCCCGCCGTCGGGCCATTTCGGGCAGGACGGGGCGTATGCGTATCATCTTCTGATGCCCCTCCCCAAAGCCGAACTGCACCTCCACATAGAAGGCACCCTGGAGCCCGAGCTCGCCTTCGAGCTCGCCGCGCGCAACGGCGTGACGCTGCCGTACGCGTCCGTCGACGAGCTGCGCGCCGCCCAGGCCTTCGAGGACCTGCAGTCCTTCCTCGACCTGTACTACGCCTGCATGGCGGTGCTGCGCACCGAGCGCGACTTCGAGGACCTCGCCAACGCCTACCTGCGCCGGGCCGCCGCCCAGGGCGTGCGGCACGCCGAGATCTTCTTCGACCCGCAGGCCCACCTCTCCCGCGGCGTGGAGATGGGCACCGTGGTGGAGGGCCTGGGGCGGGCGCTGGCCGCGAGCGAGGCGAACCACGGCGTCTCCACCCGCCTGATCATGTGTTTCCTGCGCGACGAGTCCGCCGAGTCCGCCCTGGAGACCCTGGAGCTCGCCCGGCCGTACCTGGACAGGATCACCGGGATCGGCCTGGACTCCGCCGAGGTGAACCACCCCCCGGTGAAGTTCCAGGAGGTCTACGCGGCCGCCGCCGCCCTCGGTCTGCGCCGCGTCGCCCACGCCGGCGAGGAGGGCCCCGCCGCCTACATCACCGAGGCCCTGGACCTGCTGGGCGTCGAGCGCGTCGACCACGGTCTGCGCTGCATGGAGGACCCGGCCCTGGTGGAGCGGCTGGTCCGCGAGCGGATCCCGCTGACCCTGTGCCCGCTGTCCAACGTGCGGCTGCGGGCCGTCGACGTCCTGGAGGACCACCCGCTCCCGGCGATGATGGACGCCGGGCTGCTGTGCACGGTCAACTCCGACGACCCCGCCTACTTCGGCGGCTACGCCGGCGACAACTTCGACGCCGTCCGCGACCGGCTCGGCCTCGACGAGGACCGGCTGCGCGAGCTCGCCCGCAACTCCTTCCTCGCCTCCTTCCTGGAGGACGACGAGGAACGCCGCGCCCGCTACCTCGCCGAGGTCGAGGCGTACACGTTCCCCCGCCGCTGAGCCGGAGCGCGCGCACCACGTACGACGGCCCCGGGACCGCCGACGAG
>NZ_JBHTVQ010000092.1:15698-18134 GCF_042792855.1 Streptomyces sp. NPDC056600 | reverse complement strand
TCGCCTACCGCGTCATCGACATCTGACAACCCCCCCGGGCGCCCTCACGACCACGGCCCGCCGGCCCGCCGGACAGGTACTTCACCACCCACCCGGCACCCAGCACACACCGCCGGCACGAGGGCGCCCCGCCCCGCCCCGCCCGCCATCAGCGCGGGAGCGGTGACCCGTCCCGGATTCGCGGGGGGGGGCGTGCCCGCAGACCCAGGTCCGGGGAGCGGTCCGAGGACGGCCGGTTCGGGCTTTGGGGGCAGCCCGCAGACCCGGGTCCGGGGAGCGGCTCAAGGACGGCTGGTTCGCCGGCGTGAGCGACGCCGCGAGCCGTCTGCCACGCATCACGGACAGCACCACCACCACGGAACGCGCATATACCGCATCCCACGCCCTGTTGCCCACCCAGCCCCAACAACCAGGAACGGCGGCGGCCGAGGGACTCGGCATCACCACGCAGCCGTCACGGACGCAGGCCCACAAGAACGACTCACAAGCCAAGCATCTGGTCGCCGTTCCTGACGCCTTGTCGACTGCGCCTTACAGGGCGGCGGGCACGGCTGAAGCGGCCCGCCCTCTGGCCCGTAGACGTCCACTGCTCCACAGCGTCCGCCGCCGCGACGGGCGCATGCGGGCACCCGGCCCACGAGGAAGGCCTCGTCGGTCAGCCGATGGCGAATTGCCCAAGATCAGGGCCACCCGGTCGGCGGCGCCAGGGCTCGGCGCGCGGCGTCGCGTACGTCCGGGTCCTCATCGGCCGTGAGTCGTTCGAGCGCAGCTCGGGCCTGGGGAACCGTGCTTCGAGACAGTGCCCACGCCGCCCAGTACCGGACACCGCGATCATCGTCGCAGGTGCGGGCGACGAGTACGTCGACCGTCCCTTCGGGTGCCCCCCACAGGGCCGTGACTGCTGCTCTTCGGACCTCGGGCGCAGTGTCGGAAGTGCCGGTGATCAGAATTTCCTGCGCCCGTGAGGGATCACCCGTGCCGAAGAGGGTGCCGAGGCTGCTCATCGCGTCGGCGCGCACCCCCGGGTCCGGGTCGAAGGCCGCATCGGCGACCCGTCCGAAGTGGTTGGTCCCGACGGAGTCGATGACGCACAGGCCCCAGAGGCCGACTCTCCGCATCCCGGGGTCGTTGGAAGCGGCGTAGTCCAAGGACAGCTTGAGCGCGGTCTCGGGCCACGCCACGAAGAGTTCGAGGACGTCGAGCTCCAATGTGTCCCCGTCGTCGTTGCGATCGCTCGCCCGCGCACTCAGCAAGGCGGGCAGGGCGGCTGCGCCACAGGCACCGGCCAGGACGTGGGCGATCCGGTCCCGCGCAAAGGAATCGTCCGCGGTGACATGACGAGCGAGTCGCTGCTCCAGCTCCGGACGCAGGAAGGCGGCGGCCGGTGTCCGCAATGCCTCCACCAGTGGCTCGAGCCGGCGGCGGGCGCCGAGCCCGCGCTCGGCACTCGTGGCGAGCTGCGCGTCCAACTCGCTCAACGCGTGTTTCAGTGCCGCATGTTCCGTCACCGTGTCCTCTCCCCCATCGGCACCGCTGTTCACAGCGCGATCGGCCGGTAGCTGAGGGCCTCGTCGACGATCTGCTCTGCCGAAGCGTCGCCGAGTTCTACCGAGGGATGGAAGATCAGGTCGCTGACCTGGGGATGTGTCACGTTGGCCTCGAGAAGCCGCAGGTAGTAGTCGCTTCCCGGACTGCCGGCAAGGAGCCTGCGGACCACTTCGACGAGTTCCTCCGTGGTGATATCCGCGATCCGGGGCCGAGCCGGCCGGGCGGCCTCCAACGCGAACTCGACCACGCTCCGGCTGCCGTCGCACTCGGCAAAGTCGAGGGCCACATAGTTGTGACCCGTCTGCGCGTTGAAAGCTCTGATGTCCTCGTCCGCGCTACCAGCCCCAAAAAGCACCAGGGCGGCGATCCGTTCAATCTCGCAGGAGAGCTCATCCAACCGTTGCCGGCTCACCAACGGAGGTATGAGTTCCGGTCTCAGATCCACAGCCCGCATTATGCCGCCGGCCCCCGACAGGCCCACACAGCCTTCCAGGCGCCCTCGCTTCCCGCCGAGGTCTACGGCCGTCTCGATCAAGGACTGACGCCAGAGCCCGTCAACACCCGCTCGCCGTTCCTACCTACGCAGCCGAAGGGTGCCAGGCTCAAGCGCCGAAGCTGCCGTGCGGCATCGACGTCGTGCGGTCCGGGCCACCTTCTCCCTCTCGTCCTTGTGAGTGGGCCATCGCCATGTCCTGCGGGCCATTCAGAGCGGCTGCTGTACCGCGGGCGATGCCGACGGAGCCGGCCGGGCAAGGCCTTCGCGCCGTTGTCGCCTGCCTGTTGCGCGAGGTGACGGGCTGGGCCGTCACCACGCGGGGGGGTGGTGAGTTTCATGTTTTGGGGGCGAAGGTTCGGCAGGTATACCACTTTTTTTAACCGTCCCACGTG
>NZ_JBHTVQ010000092.1:0-15688 GCF_042792855.1 Streptomyces sp. NPDC056600 | reverse complement strand
GGGGGCCATTTCCGCGCGGCTGTTGTCCGGCGGGCTTTGCGCTGGGCCCGGGGGGGCAAGGGCCTCGGCCCGTTTGCCGCCTGCGTGTGGGGGGGGGGGGGGGGGGGGGCCCCCCCCCCGCGGGTGGGTGGTCAGTTCCAGGTGTAGGCGTCGAAGTTGCGGCTGAAGTCCCAGTTGTTGAAGCGGTCCCAGTTGATGGACCAGGTCATCAGGCCGCGCAGGGACGACCAGGTGCCGTGGGTCTGGTAGGTGCCGCAGTTCTGCTTCTTGGTGAGACAGTCCAGGGCCTTGTTGACCTCGGCGGGGCTGGTGTGGCCGTTGCCGGCCTGGGTGGAGGCGGGGAGGCCGATGGCGACCTGGTCGGGGCGCAGGCCGGGGAAGAAGCGGTCGGTGTTGCCGGCGACGGGGAAGCCGGTGAGCAGCATGTCGGTCATGGCGATGTGGAAGTCGGCGCCGCCCATGGAGTGGTACTGGTTGTCCAGGCCCATGATGGAGCCGGAGTTGTAGTCCTGGACGTGCAGCAGGGTGAGGTCGTCGCGCAGTGCGTGGATGACCGGCAGGTAGGCGCCGGCGCGTGGGTCCTGGCCGCCCCAGGGGCCGGAGCCGTAGTACTGGTAGCCGAGTTGGACAAAGAAGGTCTCCGGGGCCATCGTCAGGACGAACTTGGTGCCGTACTTGGCTTTGAGGGTCTTGATGGCCTGGATGAGGTGGACGACGACCGGGGTGGTGGGGTTGCGGAAGTCGGTGTCGCCGGTCTGGAGCGAGAGCGAATGGCCTTCGAAGTCGATGTCGAGGCCGTCGAGCCCGTATTCGTCGATGATCTTCGAGACGGAGGAGACGAAGGTGTCGCGGGCGGCCGGGGTGGTGAGCTGGACCTGGCCGTTCTGGCCGCCGATGGAGATGAGGACCTTCTTGCCGGCGGCCTGCTTGGCCTTGATGGCGGCCTTGAAGTCGGCGGGTGACTCGACGCCGGGGCACTCGGTGGCCGGGCAGAGGCTGAAGCGGATGTCGCCGGAGGTGGCCGAGGTGGGCTCGCCGAAGGCGAGGTTGATGACGTCCCAGGAGTCGGGTACGTCGGCCATGCGGGTGTAGCCGGAGCCGTTGGCGAAGCTGGCGTGGAGGTAGCCGACGAGGGCGCGGGCGGGCAGTTCGCCGCCTGTCCCGCCGCCTGTGCCGCCCGTGGCGGCCGTGGTGGCGGCCACGGGCGTGGATTTCGGGGACTCGCCCGCGCCGTTGGCTGCCGAGATCTGGAAGGTGTACGCGGTGTTCGGGCTGAGGTTGGTGGCGGTGTAGGAGGTGCCGGTGGTGGTGCCGAGCAGGCTTCCGCTGCGGTAGACCTTGTATGAGGTGGCTCCCGCGACGGCGGGCCAGCTGAGGGGCACCGAGGTGGTGGTCGGGGTGCCGGCGGTGAGGCCGGTCGGGGTGGCGGGGATCTCGACAGGGTTGCCGCCGGGCCCGAGGAGGGAAAGGTCGTCGGCCTGGTAGGCGCCGGTGCCGTACCAGCCGTGGGTGTAGAGGGTGAGAGAGGTGGTGTTCGCGCCGGTGGTGAAGGTCTTGGTGAGCTTTTGCCAGTCGGGGGCGGACTGGGTCCACGCGTAGCCGTCGGTGGTGCCGGTACCGGTGACACCGAGGTAGACGTAGGCGCCGCGGACCCAGCCGCTCAGTGTGTAGGTGGCGTTCGGTTTCACGGTGATGGTCTGGGAGCACTTGGCGTTGTCGTTGCCGGCCGGGGTGGCCTGCAGGGCCTTCGTGCCGCTGTGCACGGGGGCGGTGACGGTGATGCCGCTGCCGGCCGTGCAGGTCCAGCCGTCCAGGCCGGCCTCGAAACCGCCGTTGCGGGCGAGCTCGGAATCGGCGGCCTGGGCAGTGGGGGCGAGGGCTGTGAGTCCGCCGGCGGCGAGCGCGGCCGCCAGCAGCAGGGTGAGGGGTCTGGTGCGGTCCACGGGTGCCTCCGAGGGCGGGGGACGGGGGTTGGAGGGTGGGGCGCGCCACAGCATGGTCCAGACCAATTGAGTGGTCAAGACCTTTGCCCGGACAGGGCGGGCCGGGGGCGGAGAGCCCTGTGCGTTCCGCAGGCTGCCCGGAACCACGCCCTCCCCGTCCGCACCCACCGCACCCACGTCAGCCAGCCGCCGAACAGGGCCGCGAGGGGAGGTGGCGTACCGGCACCGGTGTGCTCTGTGCAAGGTGCCGGCCGCTGGCGGCCGGCTGCCCAAGAGGGCCTGCCACCAGCGGCGGCGCGGGGCCGCGTGTCGTCCAGCACCCGCAGCAGCTACCACGCGGCCGCCGGACGCCCCCGGGCACCGCGCCCGCCTCGGCGTTGCCCGGGAAGAGCCCGACGCGCCTGTCTACGGCTGCCGCCGCGACCGCCCCGCCCTGGCCGGTGTACGGCACCGGTCGGCGAGGACAAGGATCACGCCCGTGCGTCGCGCTTGGGCAGGAGTTCGCGAGCCGCCCGGGCACAGTGCGCCTGGGCGGCCGGAACCCCTCGGCCGGAGTGGTCCACCTCGTTCGTCGTAGCCCTCGCTGCGGGGTCGGCAAGGGCTCTAGGGGGCGGTGGCTTCTTCCCGCGTGTCGAAGGTTTCGCGTGCGTGCTCGATGGCGGGCAGGTTCTGCGAGGCCCAGGCCAGCAGCACGTCGATGGGGTGCCGAAGCGACTTGCCGAGACGGGTGATCCGGTACCGGACCGCAACGGGCCGGGTGGAGACGACCTCGCGCTCGATCACGCCGTTGCGTTCGAGTCGCCGAAGTGTCGCGGTCAGCGACTTCTGCGTGACCTGAGGGATGGCGCGGCGCAGTTCGTTGAAACGGCACGGGCGTTCGCAGAGTTCGTTGAGGACGCTGAGCGACCACTTGTCGAGGATCTGGTCGAGCAGTTCGCGATGCGGTGCGTCGATGCGGACCTCGTCGGCGGTATCCATGGAGAAACCTGGTCTCGTTGAAGTGTCCTTCTTCCACTAAGTAGCTTACAGATACCTACTTCTGGAGGAGCGAGCCATGACTGTTCGACACTTCACCCCGCACGGCATGCTGCAGCCGGCCCCGTACCACCACGTCGCCGTGGGCACCGGGACCAGGCACGTCCACGTCAGCGGCCAGGTCGCACGCCGGGCCGACGGGACACCGGTCGCACCAGGCGATCTGGCCGGCCAGGTCGCCCAGGCGCTGCGCAACACCTCCATCGGCCTGGCAGGGGCGGGAGCGTCGTTCGCGGACGTACTGCGTCTGACGTTCTACGTGACCGGGTGGAGCCCGGGGAAGATCACCGCGTTCATGGCAGGCGTCGAATCTGTCGCCGACGAGATCGGACTGCAACTCCCGATGCCCCCGGCCTCCCTCATCGGTGTCGCCCACCTCTTCGAGCCGGACGTACTCGTCGAGGTCGAGGCAACCGCCCTTCTCGACTGACGTCCCGACGGCCACGGCAACGTTGCCGCAAAACCGGGTGGGGCGACGTTCGAGTGCCGTGCTCGCCCAACGGGTCGGACCGGACACGGCTGCACGGCGCGGATTGCGGCCGTCCGCCGACACCCCCGGCGATCTCCCGCCCCGACCGGACATCTGTCCGATGCGGTAGCCGGTCGGAAGGTGCGGGTGGCGGCCCGCGAAGGTGACGCGGGCGGAAGACGACCGCCCCGCGCGGCTTCAACCCACCGGCCCACTGGCGCCGCCCCGCGCGTCCGGCCGCCGGCGGCGGGCCCAGCCATCAGCAGGCGGACCGCACCTGCACACCGGCCTACTGGCGGGCCGCATGGGCGTACCACCCCGGGAACCCGGCCCGGAGAAGGGGGAACCACGGCCTGCGTTGCGCAACGGCGGCACCTGCTCGGCGCTCGGGCCGTCCTGACCGTGATCGGTGTGTCCCCCCTGTCGCAGTCGGCGGTCCGACATCGGCACCCGCGATCACCTCCGCCTCTCCCCACGGCGTCCGATCGCGGCTGCATCAGGCACGAGGAGCAGCTTGCCGGTGGTACGCCGGGCCTCCAGATCACTGTGGGCCTGCGCGGCCTCGGACAACACGTAGCGGCCCGTCACGGCGACCTCCAGCGCCTTGGAACGCACCCAATCGAACACATCGGCGGCCCGTCGGAGCAGTTCGGACCGATCGGCGATGAAATCCCCGAGGCTGGGCCGGATCAGGGTCAGCGAGCCGCCCTGGGCGAGCCGCATCGGATCGAACGGCGCCACGGCACCACTTGCCGCACCGAAGAGCACGAGATGCCCACGGGGTCGCAGACTCGCGAGGCTCGCATCGAAGGTGTGCGCGCCGACCCCGTCGAAGACCACCGGCAGTCCCTGACCGCTGTTGAGCCGCCTCACCTCGGCAGCGAGATCGTCGACCGCGGAGGAAAGGATCACCTCAGCGGCCCCGGCACGCTTCGCCAGCTCGGCCTTCGCCGTGGTCGACGTCGTGCCGATCACCCTGCCACCGAGATGGGTGACGAGCTGGGTCAGAAGCAGCCCCATGCCACCGGCGGCCGCATGCACGAGCACCGTCTCGCCCTTCTGCACCGGGTAGGCGTCCTTGACGAGATAGTGCGCGGTCATGCCTTGGAGGAGCACGGCGGCGGCAGTCTCGAAGCCGATATCGTCGGGCAGCGGCACCAGCCGGGAGGAGTCCACGACGGCCCGCTCGGCATACGTGCCGGGTATCTCCACCCAACCGACCCGGTCCCCGACCGCCACGCCGGCGACGCCGGGCCCAACCTCGACGACCGTTCCGGCGCCCTCAGCGCCTGGAGTGAACGGCAACGGGAGGCTGTACCGCCCTTCACGGTGGTAGACGTCGAGGAAGTTGACCCCGGACGCGGCAACCTCCACAACCGCCTCGCCCGGACCCGGCCGCGGTTGGTCCACCTCGGCCTCCCGCAGCACCTCGGGACCACCCACCTCGGACACCTGAATCGCTCTCATGCCCCCACCAACACCGCTGACCGAGATCTGAATTCCCAACAAGCACACCAGCCCACCGCACCGCCCCGCAGCCACCCCCAACCACCTGCCGACACCCGATCCGGGTGTCCGTCATGGTGGGGGAGGTAGCCGGGTCGGGGGTGTGAAGAAGACGGTGTGAGCATGCGCGCCGATGATCAGCCCATGCCCAGAAGGCCTCACAAAGCGAGCAGCTTACGGTCGGCGGTCAGGAGGTGCCGGTGACCGTCGAACTGAGCGGATGACTGGCAAGCCTGCGCCGGAAAGACCGGACAAATGGGCCGGTCGAGAAGCAGCTCGAGCACTCGCCGCTCCGGGGGTGAAGTGGGCTCGCACCACGGCGTCGCCGGCCGCCTCCGCCGGGCAGCCCGGCACCTGGCTGGCCACTGGCCGCACCCTTCAGCGTCCGCCCTCAATGGGCCTGGGGCTGCGTCGACGAAGAGCGATCACCCCGATGCTCACGCCACACAGTTCTGAGGGCCTCCAGTTGTGTGCGAGGGAAGTGCTCACCCCACGTACTGCGGTAGGCGCTCTCGCCGTGCTCCCACACGACCTGGTCGAAGCATCGGATCACTGCTCGCGCGACGACGTCGACGTCCTGCCGGCTGGACCAGATCTCGGTCCCCCTGTTGTCCTGGTCGCTGCCGCGGGCCAGTTGCAGCAGGCGGATCCGCACGGTGGTGCCGTCGCGGTGGAAGATCCAGCGGAAGGCGGTGGGTTCGGCGTCGAACTGTGCCCGGCACTCGCTCTGGCCGGCCAGCAGACGTGCCACCGCCGTCAAGAGATCTTCAGGAGCGGTGGTGATGTACGAGGCCATGACTACGGCTTCACCCTGGTCGTCGCTGACCGTGCAATCCGCCCACCCCTGTCCGGACAGGTTCCAAGTCAGACGCAGTTGGCTCATCCTCGTTCTCCCCCCAGTCACGGGTTGCCCCTGTCGAGCTTGGAGGGCAGCGGCTGCCGCTCGAGGAGGCGAAGATTGTCGCGAAGTGGTGCGGTGTCAGGACGGTCCTCCCCTGCTCAGTCCGTGCGGTCCGCGGGGCGTGGGAGTGTCGGGGAGCAGGCCGCCGTGCTGCCGGGCAGCCGGGAGCGGTTGTTCGCCACCCACCGGTACACGAGGTGGGCGACCCACCGTACCGGGGGCAGCATGAGCAGTGCTCCCAGCACCGGCCAGGCGCCTCGTGCGCTCAGGAGGAGTTTGGCGACGGTTTGGGAGCCGCCGTACACGGTGCCCGTCGGGGTCACCCACAGGGCTTCGTGCTCGGCGCGTTCCTGGGTGACCCCGAGCGCGTCCAGATCTGCGGACTGCCGCGGTGTCGTGGTGCACCGGGGGTGGAGCAGTCGCTCGGCGAGGCGTACCGAGGCGCTGCAGAAACCGCAGTCTGCGTCGTAGACCAGCACAGGCCGGCTCCGCACGGGTTCCTCACCTCTCATGCTGCCGCGGTCACTGTGAAGCTGACATGCCGACGCTACCTCGGATACGCCGCTGCGGGCCCTCGGACACAGCGGCTGCACGTACCGAGGCGATTCGGGGGGCCGGCGGGGCAGATGGATGGTGTCCTGGAGGAGATCGAGGCCGACGGTGCCGGAAGAGTCCCGTTCACGTCTCGTGTCGCGTCGGTCGAGTCGGTGGTGCACGACGGTGTGGAGTGGCGGGAGAGGGTGTCGTTCTCGCTCGGGAGTGAGGCAGGTCGGGGGCTTGGGTGGTTCGCTGTCGCCGGACCCCGGCGACCCCCGGTGGGACAGCGAACCAGCAGCGGGTTTCGGTCGGTCGGCGGCCTGGGGTGGGGCCCGGCGGGTGGCCGAGGGAACAGTCGGCTCGGGCGGTCAGGCGCGTACGGGATCGATCCTCATGTCGCCCGCGGATCCGGCACCGCCGCGTCTCGGGGGTGAGGCGTCGCCGTCGCCGGTCGCCTGCGGTCCGCTTCCCCCGACCAGCATCCGGTAGCCGCCGGGCGGCACTCCCTCGCGCCTGCGGAAGGCGCGGCTGAACTCCGAGGAGCGCGGGAAGCCCCAGCGGGCTCCGATCGCGTGCACCGGGACCGAGTGGAGTGCCGGGTCCGCCAGGTCGCGGCGGCAGCGTGCGAGGCGGCGTTCGAGGATGAAGGTCGACGGTGTGGTGCCCTGGTCCTGGAAGACCAGTTGCAGGTAGCGCACTGAGATGCCCAGTGCTCGCGCCACCGCGGCCGGAGAGAGCGACGGGTCGGCGAGGTGCCGCTCCACCAGCGCGGCGCACTTCATGAAGAGCACCCTGCGCTGCGAATCCGGCGCCAGCCGGGCGTCCGTGTCGGTGAAGTGACCCAGCACCGCGCCGGCCAGGTCCACCGCGCTCTGGCCCGTGCGGGTCACGTCGTGGGGAGAGAGGGAGGTGTACTCGTCCACCAGGCCGCGGAGCAGGCCCGCGAGGACCTTTCCCAGTCCGGAGGTCACGGGCAGCGGCACCGCCAGCAGGTCCTTCAGCCGGGAGCGCGGAAGCCGGACGAGCTGATGGGGAAGGCGCAGTATCAGCGCACCCGAGAGGCTGGACGTGACGGCGGTGCGGGCCGTGAACGGCAGGGAGGAGTCGCACAGCACCATCTCGCCGGGCCTCACCTGGGCCTGTCTGCGCTGCTGCTCGACGCCTTGGCCGCCATGGGTGACCAGGACCAGCTCGTACACCTCCGGATCGTCGCGCCGGATCAAGCGGCGGCAACGCCCCACCGTCATCGCGCTGTAGGTGGCCTCGGTCAGCTCCCCGCAGCCCAGCGGCATGGAGGCCAGGCGGCCCCGGTGGTCCTCGGGGTCGAGGAAGCGGCAGGTCACCGGAAGCACGGTCCGGCTGACGGCCTCCTCCCACGCGTCCGCCCGTTCAGGGCATGGCAAAGCCTCGAGATCGAACTTGGTGCGCACAACGTCCCCCCTGTGGTCCCCCGATTGCGATGCACCCCACGCCTTGCGCTGTCCCGCCATTACATCCGTATGACGCGCGTCAGGGAAACAACGGTTCGCCCTCCGCCAATCACTGTGCGCCGACGGCACATGCGTCACGTCCGTCGCGCCCAGCAGAGTGGCCTCGCTCGCCCAGCCGGTCTGCCCGGGGGTCACTCACCGGGGCCGGAGATCCGGCGGGGCGGCGACCCATCCGTCACACCACAGGAGACAGACATGAGCCTGAGCCTGCGCAAGAAGCTGGCGTTCGGCGCCGCCACGGCCGCACTGGCGGCCTCCGCGGGAATGCTCACCGCCGCCCCTGCCTCGGCCGGCCCGAACTGTGCGTCCGGGTACCACTGCATCTTCTACCTGGGCATCAACAACTCCGCGCGCCACTCGTACTACAACTCCGACAGCAACTTCGCGGGCGACACGTTCAACCAGCTCACCACCCGCGCGGGCGCCGGTCTCAGCGCGAACAACAACACGGTGTCCGCGAGCAACTCCTCCAGCTCCGGTCTGGAGAGCCACTACTACAACGGCACCGGCTACAGCGGCTTCGTGTTCTGCGTGAACCCGGGTTCGTACGTGGACTACCTGCCCACCGCCCACCAGAACCAGGCCAGCTCGCTCCAGCTGCGGGGCACCACGACCATCTCCTGCTACTGACGGTCGGCTGCCCGGCGGGAGCGGCGGTGGCGGGGCCGACAGGCCGCCGCCGCTCCCGCCGGGCGTGTGCCGCCGCACGGCCCCGATTCATCCGCACGACCGGACCCGCACGTCGTCAGCACGCCCGGAGGACGCCTCATGCCACCGACGAGTTCACCCACCGGACCGTCCGACCAGCAGCCGCCGGGCCCGCGTGCGCGGTCACGCCGTAAGGCCGGCGTCTTCCTCCTCGTGCTCACTCCGGTGGTGCTGGCGGCGACGATCGGCTGGAGCCTCGGTCACGACGAGGACGCCGGGGCGACGCGTCCCGCGGACTCCGCCGAGCTGACCGCGCTGCGGAACTCCCTGCCGCTGCAGGCGTTGCTGAACTCCTCCCCCGACGCGGCCCGCAAGGCCCATCGCGCGGAGCAGTCGCTGATCGCCGCCTGCATGACCGATCGGGGTGTCCGGTACGACAAGGCTCCCGACCCGGCGCCGGCCGGTTCGGAGACGGCCGGCACCACCCAGCTGCACTTCGGCATCGAGTCCGTCGGCCCCTCCGACGGGGAGGCTGCGGCGGGCTCGCAGCGTCCCCCGGCCGAGCGCCGGCGTGGCAAGGCCTTCGACCTGGCCCTGTACGGCGACCCGGGGAAGCGGATCTCCGCCAAGAACAGGGCCATCCGCGTCACGCGCCCGGCCACCGGCTGCCTCGCCGAGGCCCAGACCCGTCTCCTCGGCGGCAAGGACGCCCGCCGACGCGACCTCGACCTCCGCCTCGTCCTCGACCAGGGCGAACGTGACGCGTCGGCGGCGCTGGCCGACGATCCCAGCCTCCGCACCGCCGACGCGGACTGGAGCACGTGCATGGCCGACCGGGGCGTCAAGGCCGCCACCCCGGCGCGGTTCGCGCAGGGGCTCCCCGAGGGCACCGATCTCGCCACGGATCCGTCGGTCGCCGCCGACCTCGACTGCAAGCGGCGCACCGACTATCTGGAGCGCGCCTACGGCCGTCTGGCCGCGCTCCAGCGGAACTGGCTCGACCGGCATGTCGAGGACGCGGACGCCTGGCGTTCCCTTCGCGTCCGGGAGGCGAAGGAGGCCGAGCAGGTGCTGGGGAGCCGCGCGGGTTAGGTCGTCCCGCCCGGGGGCGAAGTCAGCTTCCCGCGGCGGTGGGGGTCGAGGTGCGGGCGAACCACGCCCGCGTCTCGTCGGCGGAGAGGACGGCGGTCAGTTCGGCCGTGCCCGGGAGGGCGGGGAAGAACCGGTCGGCGTTCCAACTGCGCCTGTACGAGGGCTCGTCGAGGACGAGGAGGCGGCTTCCGTCCACCACGGGTATGTCGGTGGGCAGGCCTTCGTTCCAGATCCGCTCGCCGTCAGGGGCGAGGAGCTCGAAGGCGCCGGTCGCGACGGTGTCGGTGATTCCCTGGGCGGGCGCCGGATCCGTGGCCAGGCGGACGCTCGTGGCGGACGGCGCGGTGCCGGGCACGTGGCCGCCGCCGATGAGCACGTGGGCGAGCAGGGTGTGCAGCTGGAAGTTGTCGCCGATGCCGCCGATGCGGACCGCGAAGCCCTTGCCGGTGGGCCGGTGCAGCACGATCAGCGGCTCGTCGTCCAGGACGGCCAGCGCGTAGTGCAGGCACTTGAGGTCGTGCCGCTGGAGCTCAGCGAGTTCGAGGCAGACGGAGAGCAGCGCGGGCGCGTACCGCCTGCGCACCTCCGCGTCGCGGAGCAGCACGGCCAGGGCGGGCGGCTGCCAGTTCTCGGCGGCGCACCAGGCGAGGGCCAGCCGCAGCGCCTCGTAGTGTTCGTCCTCGTCGTCCTTGCCGCCGCCGCTCCCGCGCACCCTGGCGAGGAGCGCGTCGTCGATGCTCTCCTCGTCGGGCGCCGGGAGTTCGTCGCCTGTCGCCCCGGCGGCGGTCCACCGCCGGGCGAACTCCAGGGCGTCGGCCAGGTCCTTGCGGACGGCGTCGAGTATCGGCTCCGCGCAGGCGAGCGGTTCGGCGCCGCGTTCCACGCAGAAGCCGGCGGCGTGCGCCAGGTAGGGGCGCGGCCCGACGGGCGGGAAGGCGGGCAGCAGCGCGGCCAACCGCGGGCCTGCGGCGGTGAGTTCGCTGGGCGTGGCCTGCTGCAGAGCGCCACCCATGACGGCGGCGAACACCTGCTCGGTGCGGGCCCCGTCACGGGCGCCGACGGCCTGCTCGAGCTCGGACACGAGTGCGCCGAGATCGGCGCCCTTCTTCTTCCTGTTGAAGATCACCGGCACACCTTAGAGGGATGGTCGGACATACGGTCGACCGCCCTGGTGTCCCTGCCCGGCCTGGGCGGAGGCGTCCGGTGACCGGGGGCGCCCCCTTTCACGCCGCGCGGTCAGGGTGCGGTGCGGAGGTGGAGGAGGTAGGTGGCGGTCAGGGCCACTGCGGGGTCCTGGTCGCGGGCGAGGGTGGTGAGGGCGCGGGACGCGGTCGGGCCGGGGATGGAGGCCAGGGCCTGGGTGAGGCGGCCGCGGGCGGGGGGTTCGGTGTCGGGGTGGGTGAGGCGGTCGACGAGGGCGGTCGCGATGGGGTCGGTGTGGCGGGGGTCGTCGGCCAGGCTGGTGAGGGCGTCGGCGGCGTCGATGTCGTTGCGTCCCGCTGTGATCAGGTCGAGGAGGGCGGGTACCGCGTCCGCCACGCCGCGTGTTCCGAGGGCCAGGGCCGCGCGGCTGCGGACCGCGGTGTCGGGGTGGGTGAGGGCGCCGCGCAGCAGGGTGGTGGCCATGTCGCCGGGCAGGGCGGCGAGGCACTGGGCGGCTCGTTCCCGCACGGCGGCCGTCGGGGAGGTCAGGCCCTCGGCGAGCAGGGGGGCGGCGCTGTCGCCCGAGCGGGCCAGGGCCCAGCGCAGGGCGCCGGCGACGTGGGGGTCCGTCTCGTGCAGGGCCGCCTCGACCAGTGCCTCGGTCGGGACGGTGGAGCCGGCGCCGGAGGCGAGGGCGGCGCGTTGGCGGGTGTGGGCGCTCTGGGAGCCGAGGGCCTGCAGGAGGGAGACGACCTGGAGGACGTCCTGCCAGTCGGCGGCGTCCGCGGCCTCGATCCGGCGCAGGCGGGTGAGCAGCTCGGTCTCGGCGGCGATGCGGTCGCGGGTGCGGCGGATGAGGTCGCCGACCAGGGCGGTGGGCCGGAAGGCGGGGTCGTCGAGGGCGCGCCCGATGTCGCGGAGGGGCAGGCCGAGGGAGCGCAGGCTCTCGATGTGGAAGATGCGCCGGATGTCCTCCTCGGAGTACTCGCGGTAGCCGGAGCTCGTGCGGGCCGAGGGCCGGACGAGGCCGAGGGACTCGTAGTGCCGGAGCATGCGGGCACTGACGCCGGATCTTTTCGAGACGTCACCGATCAGCACGGTGCTCATCGTCCGTCACGGGGGCGCCGGTGAGGGCGTTGACGCGCTTGGCCTCCTCGATCGCCGAGGCGAAACCGGCGTCGGGGTCGTGCAGCAGTCGTTGTGCGGCGAGCGCGTGTGCCCGGACGTGGGGGGCGTCGGCGGACGTCGCGGTGTGCAGGACCGGTACGGCCGCGTCGCCCAGGGCGGTCAGGGCCTGGCTGAGGCTGAGCCGGGTGGCGTGTCCGCCGCGGCCGAGTTGGGTGGCCAGCGCGGTGGCCAGGTGGGGCTCCTCCCCCGGGGGCACGAGGACGACGGCTGCGCGCCACGCGCTGGTGGCGACCTCGTCGTCGGGGTCGCCCAGCAGGGTGCGGGTGATCGCGGGCCATGCCTGCCGGTCGCCGATCTTGGAGAGGGTGTGCAGGGCCTGACTGCGGGCCTGCGGGCGCTCGGAGCCGACCTCGCGGAGCAGGGCGGGGAGGGTCAGGTGCGCCGGGTGGCGGGTGAGCGCCCAGGTGAGCATGTCGCGGACGAAGAACTCGGGCTCGACGGCGCACCGCTCGACCAGGGCGTCGACGGTGCGGGGGTCGGGGGTCGTGCCGATCGTCAGGGCGGCCCGGAGCCGGACGGAGGCGCGGTGGTCCGCCAGTGCGCGGAGCGCACCGGTCGCGTGCGGGTCGTGGTCTGTCGTGGTCATGGGGACCAGCTCCTCGGGGGCGGGAAGGGACGGGGGCGGGGCAGGGGCGTCGCGGGGCTCCTCGGGACAGTGAAGGGCTTGTCAGCGTGTCAAGGTCAAGCGGTGCGGGGCGAGGGAGGGGCGAGCCGGCGCCGGTGGCGGGGGTTGGTGTGAAAGGTGGGGGGTGTGGGCGCGTGATGCCGCCGGGGGGTGGGGGGCGGAGGGAGACTGGGCCGGTGATCTGGAATTCGCGACGTCGTCCGATCGCCTCGCAAGGGAGGCGCGAGCCCTTGCTGACGCGCTTCGACCGGGCGGCGTGGGTGATTCCCACCAGCGCTCTGGTCGTCATCGTCGTCGTCGGTGAGCTCGGCCCGTCCATCCGCATCGTGAACTGGCTGCTGATGGTGCCGCTGCTGGCGGCGGGGGTCTGCTCACCTGTCGTCACCCTGATGTTCGGGGTGTTCGTGGTGGTGCTCAACCGCTACATCGACGTCACCCATCCCGATGTGGTCATCCGGACGGAGGACTTCGTCCTGGAGATCACGGCGTCGTTGCTGGCGCTGCTGATCGCGGTGCTCAGATCGCAGGCCCACGCCTACGTGCGACATCTGCAGAGCTCCGCGGAGGCCACCCGGGAGGTCGTCCTGCGCCCCATTCCGCCCGACTGGGGCGGGGTGGAGTCCGCGGCCCGCTACCGGGCGGCGGACGTCGAGGCCCGGGTCGGCGGCGACTTCTACGACGTGCTGGCCACCCCGTTCGGGGCTCGTGTGTTGCTGGGCGACGTGCAGGGCAAGGGTTTGCCGGCGGTGTCGACGGCCGGTGCGGTCACGGGCGCCTTCCGCGAGGCCGGCTACTACGAGCGGGACCTGGACGTCGTCGCGCAGCGCATGGAGAACGGGTTGTGGCGGCACAACCTGCTGCGGCAGGCCGTCGGCGACGAGGGCGAGCGGTTCGCGACCGCCGTCGTCCTCGCCTTCCCGGACACGGAACCGAACACGGTCGAGGTGGTCAACTTCGGGCATGACGGGCCCTATGTGATCGGCCCGCGCGGTGTGCGGCAGCTGCCGCAGCAGGAGGGCGCCCCGGTCGGCATGGCCGGACTGGTCGGCGGCACCCCCGCCGTCCGCCGGCTGCCGCTGGAGCCGCAGGAGACGGTGCTGCTGGTCACCGACGGTGTGACCGAGGCGCGCAACGGGGCCGGCGAGTTCTTCCCCCTGCGGTCCTGGCTGGAGGGCCTAGCCGCCCGGCGTCCGGAGGGTGTCGCTCCCGCCGACCTCCTCGGACTGCTGCTCGACGCCCTGAGTGAGCACACCCACGGTCATGTCACCGACGACGTCGCCCTCCTGGCCGTGCGCCAGCGGTCCCTGGCGGATCTCATGCCCGGTGGCAGTCACGTCGCCTGAGGCCCGGCGGCCGGCCGGTGCGCCGGCGGCTCAGACGTGCCGCATCCACACGTTCGGCTCCTGGTAGAGGCCTTGGTCCGCCGACCGGTCGACGTGCAGCGGAGCGAGGCCGTCGGGGATGACGTACGCGCCGGAGGCGGGGAAGGCCATGCCGGTCCAGGCTTCCCAGTCCGCGACCGTGCCGGTCATCGTCTGGGAGACCTCCGCCGGCTGGAGGACGACGGCGCCCAGGCGCTGGTGCGTGCGGATCCACGGGTCCAGGGCCAGGCCGTCCTCGCGGGACCACGTGACGAAGGTTCCGATCGGGGTGAGCGGATAGCGGGCCTTGAGCGTCGGTCGGACCGGGGCGATCACCCTGGTCAGGCCCGCCTCCCCGGCCGCGGCGCGCAGTGCCGTCAGCACCTGTCCGGCGAGGCCCCGGCCCGTGAGGGAGGGGGCGACGATCGCGCCGCAGATCACCAGGGTGTCGGGCTCCTCCCCCGCCTCGTGCCCCTCGACGGCGCGCACCAGGGACCGCGAGTAGCCGCCGGGGAGGTCCTGTGGGCTCCCGTCCCAGCGCACGGGCACGCCCCAGCCGCAGGCGACGGGGACGTCCCTCTCGTCCACCAGCATCAGGTCGAAGGCGGGGAAGAACTCCCGGACCCTGCCGATGTACTGCTTCACCAGGTGGTCCGCGGTGATGAACTGCGGGAATCCCTCACTGAACAGCTCCCGCAGGTGATCGTCCTGCCAGGAGCGCGCGTCCGCCCGTACGGCCTTCAAGATCATTCGATGTGTTTAGCACATCGGTGGGGAGCCGGGCGACGAGTTTCGGTGTCCGGGGCGGTCCTCCTTCCGTCGCCGCGGCCGCGGTCGACCGGTTCTCCCGGAAGGAGCACGGTGATGACCACCGTCCGCACACTCGACGTCCCCGGCGCACGCCTGCGCTACGAGGTCCGCGGCAGCGGGCCGCTGCTGCTGGTGATGGGTTCGCCCATGGACGCGGCGGCCTTCGCGCCGCTGGCCGACGCCCTGGCGGGCGACCACACGGTGGTCACCCACGATCCGCGAGGCATCTCCGGCAGCGCCCTCGACGACCCCGCCCAGGACTCCACGCCGCAGCTGCGGGCGGACGACGTGGCCGCGCTCCTGGACGCGCTCGGGGCGCCGGACGCGGACGTCTTCGGCAGCAGCGGCGGCGCGGTCACGGGGCTCGCCCTGGCCGAGCGGCATCCCAAGCGGGTGCGCACGCTCGTCGCCCACGAGCCTCCCCTGCTCGAGCTGCATCCGCAGGCCGAGGCGCAGCGGGCGGCGACCGACGACATCGTCGACACGTTCCACGAGCACGGTGTGGGGGCGGCTTGGAGGAAGTTCATGGTCACCGCCGGTTTCGACGTCGGCGGTGAGGGCGACGGGGCGCCGGGTCCGCGGCAGCAGCCCTCGGAGCAGGACCTCGCCAACAGTGCCCGTTTCTTCGCGCACGAGCTGCGTCACACCACCCGCTACCTGCCCGACGTCGCCGCGCTGAGGGCCGGCGGGGCCGGCGTGGTGGTCGGTGTCGGCGCCGGCTCACGGGGCCTGAGCACGTACCCCGTCTCCCTCGCGCTGGCCCGGCTTCTGGACACCGCGCCGGTCGAGTTCCCCGGTGACCACGGGGGCTTCCTCGCCCGGCCCGCGGAGTTCGCCGAGACCTTGCGCAAGACGCTGGCAGCACAGGGGCGGGAGCCGGGTCGGTAGGCCCTGCAGCGCGCCGCGCCCCGCCCGGAGGTGCTCCCTGTCTCTTATACAC
>NZ_JBHTVQ010000091.1:0-18254 GCF_042792855.1 Streptomyces sp. NPDC056600 | reverse complement strand
CCAACTCACCCCGGAGCCGTTCCACTTCCCCCAGCTTCACTCCGGAAGGCTGCCCACCACCAGCCGAGATCACTCAACGTAACGAAGCACTACTAGGCGTCAGCGCCCGATCTGCTTGCGTGAGACCCGGCGGAGCCGGCGTCGCTGCCCCGGGTCCAGGGCGAAGTAGGCGGCGGGGACTCCGAGCACTATGAGCAGGGACACCCACCACGGCAGCCAGAACAGCAGGACCAGTCCGGCTGCCGTGGCCCCTGCGGCGATCTTCGCGTTCCTCGACATCTTCGGTCGCCTCCTTCGCGGCGCGTTGCCGCTCTTCCTCCAGTGAACGCCCTGGGGCTCCCGGACGGTTCCTCCCGGAGCCCCGACAGGCCCCCGACCCACCCCTGAGAAAACCCTGAGACGCCGCCCTTAGGCCGACCGGGCGACCGCGCACACCCGCGCACACCCCGTGAACGCACCCGCCCCGCACCGCCGAAGCGGTGCGGGGCGGGTGTCGCCTGACGGGGCGGTGATCAGCCGCGGGCGCCGAGCAGGTGCTCCATGGCCAGCTGGTCGAGGCGCTCGAACGCCATGCCGCGCGCGGCGGCGGCGTCGACGTCGAACTCCTCGAAGGCGGAACGGTCCGCGAGCAGGCCCTCGAGGCCGTCCGCGGCGGTCTGCTGGGCCAGCTCGTCGAGGCGGGCGGCGCGCAGCGCCTCCTGGACCTCCGGGTCGGCGCGGAAGGCCAGCGCGCGCTCCTTGAGCAGGAGGTAGTTGCGCATGTTGCCGGCCGCCGACGCCCAGACGCCGTCGATGTCCTCGGTCCGCGGGGGCTTGAAGTCGAAGTGCTTCGGGCCCGCGTAGTCGGAGCTCTCCAGCAGGTCGACCAGCCAGAACGCCTGGCGCAGGTCACCGGCGCCGAAGCGGAAGTCCTGGTCGTACTTGATGCCGGACTGGCCGTTGAGGTCGATGTGGAAGAGCTTGCCCGCCCACAGCGCCTGGGCGATGCCGTGCGGGAAGTTCAGACCGGCCATCTGCTCGTGACCGACCTCCGGGTTGACGCCGACCATCTCGGGGCGCTCGAGGCGCTCGATGAAGGCCAGGGCGTGACCGATGGTGGGGAGGAGGATGTCGCCGCGGGGCTCGTTCGGCTTGGGCTCGATGGCGAACTTCAGGTCGTAACCCTGGGAGACGACGTAGTCGCCGAGGAGGTCGAAGGCCTCCTTCATCCGGTCGAGGGCGACGCGGACGTCCTTGGCGGCACCGGACTCGGCGCCCTCACGGCCGCCCCAGGCGACGTAGGTGGTGGCGCCCAGCTCGACGGCGAGGTCGATGTTGCGGATGACCTTGCGCAGCGCGTAGCGGCGGATGTCGCGGTCGTTGGCGGTGAAGCCGCCGTCCTTGAAGACCGGGTGGGTGAAGAGGTTGGTGGTGGCCATCGGCACCTTCATGCCGGTGGCGTCCAGCGCCTCGCGGAAGCGCTTGACGATGGCCTCACGCTCGGCGTCCGAGGAGCCGAAGGGGATCAGGTCGTCGTCGTGGAAGGTCACGCCGTAGGCACCGAGCTCGGCGAGGCGGTTGACGCTCTCCACCGGGTCGAGGGCGGGACGGGTGGCGTCGCCGAAGGGGTCCTTGCCCTGCCAGCCGACGGTCCAAAGACCGAAAGTGAACTTGTCCTCGGGGGTGGGCTGGATGCTCATGACGTGGCTCCTCGCTCGGGATCGACTATTTCGTCAGGCCGGTTTACAAATTAGTATGCAACCACGTCGCTGGGAAGAGACAACCCGGGGCTGTGACCCGCGTGACGGATCCGGCCGGGCGACGAAGCGTGGCGCTCACGGCCGACACGGTCGCGAGTACCACGGTCCACCAGGCAGAATCCCGCATGCCGCGGAACCACAGGGAGAGCCCGATGTCAGCCAGCGAGGGTACGTACGTCGTCGGCGTGGATTCGTCCACCCAGTCCACCAAGGCGCTGGTCGTCGACGTCGCCACCGGGCGCGTCGTGGCGAGCGGCCAGGCCAAGCACACGGTCACCGGCGGCGACCGCCGCGAGAGCGACCCGAGCGTCTGGTGGGACGCGCTGTGCTCGGCGCTGGAGCAGTGCGGGGACGTGGTCCGCGAGGCGAAGGCGATCTCGGTCGGCGGTCAGCAGCACGGCCTGGTGACCCTGGACGCCGCCGGTGAGCCCGTGCGCCCCGCGATGCTGTGGAACGACGTCCGCTCCGCCCCGCAGACCCGCCGCCTGATCGAGGAGCTCGGCGGCCCGGAGGCCTGGGCCGAGCGCACCGGCTCCGTGCCCAGCACCTCGTTCACGGTCACCAAGTGGGCCTGGCTGATGGAGCACGAGCCGGAGGCCGCCGCCCGCGTCGCCGCCGTGCGCCTGCCGCACGACTACCTGACCGAGCGGCTGACCGGCGAGGGCACCACGGACCGCGGTGACGCCTCGGGCACCGGCTGGTGGGCGTCGGCGACGGAGGAGTACGACGCCAAGACCCTCGAGCACATCGGCCTGGACGCGGCCCTGCTCCCGCGCGTGGTCCGCCCGGGCGAGGCCGCCGGCACGGTCCGCTCCGGCCTGCCGCTGGCGGAGGGCGTGCTGGTCGCGCCCGGCACCGGCGACAACGCCGCCGCCGCGCTCGGCCTGGGCGTGCGTCCCGGCACCCCGGTGATGAGCCTGGGCACCTCCGGTGTCGTCTACGCGGTGACCGGGCGCCGTCCGGCCGACCCGACGGGCACGGTGGCCGGCTTCGCCGCGGCCAACGACGGCTGGCTGCCGCTGGCCTGCACGCTGAACTGCACGCTGGCCGTCGACCGCATGGCCGAGCTGCTCGGCCTCGACCGGCAGGCCGTGGAGCCCGGTTCCGGCGTGACGATGCTGCCCTACCTGGACGGCGAGCGGACCCCTGCCCTGCCGCACGCCTCGGGCCTGATCCACGGTCTGCGCCACGACACCACGCCGGGCCAGCTGCTGCAGGCCGCCTACGACGGCGCGGTGCACTCGCTGCTGGCCGCGCTGGACCTGGTCCTGGACGAGGACGCCGATCGCACCACCCCGCTGCTCCTGATCGGCGGCGGCGCGCGCGGCGACGCCTGGCGCAACACCGTGCGCCGCCTGTCCGGCCGCCCGGTGCAGATCCCGCAGGCGCAGGAGCTGGTGGCGCTCGGCGCCGCGGCGCAGGCCGCCGGTCTGCTGACCGGTGAGGACCCGGCCGCCGTCGCCCGCCGCTGGAACACCGCGGACGGCCCGGTGCTGGACGCCGTGGAGCGTGACGACGCCGCGCTGGAGCGCATCGGCTCGGTGCTCTCGGCCGCCACGCCGCTGCTCGAGGGCGCCTGACCCGACCGCGACGACCCGCGGTTCCGCACGGAACCGCGGTCGGAGATCATGGGGCGGACGACCGCCCGGCCTCCCGCGTCCGTGGACGCGCGGGGCCGGGCCCAGGAAGAGGTATGACCGCACGCAAGCAGCTCCCCGACACCCAGGCCGGCATGCGCCGGCGCAACCTCGGCAGGGTGATGCACACCGTGCGCGACGAGGGTCCGCTCTCGCGCGCCGCGGTGGCCTCGCGCATAGGCCTGACCAGGGCCGCCGTCTCGACCCTCGTCGACGACCTGGTGCGGTGGGGGCTGCTCGAGGAGCTGGGTCCCGAGCGCAACGGCACGGCGGGCCGCGGCCGGCCCGGCTCCGCGCTCACGGTCAGCGCGCACGGTCCGGCCGGCATCGGCGCCGAGGTCGGCGTCGACCACCTCGCGGTGTGCGCGGTCGACCTGCGCGGCGAGGTGCGGGCCCGTGCGGTCCGCTACGGGCCCAACCGCGGGCGTGCGCCGGAGCCGGTGCTGGAGGAGCTCGGCGACCTGGTCCGCCAGGTGGTGACGGAGGCCGACGGCGAGGGGCTCTGGCCCGCGGGGCTCAAGGTCGCGGTGCCCGGTCTGGTGGCGCGCGACACCCGGACCGTGGTCCGCGCCCCCAACCTGGGCTGGCACCGGACGGACCTGGGCGCCCTGCTCTCCTGCGGACTCGAGCCGAGCGTCGACAACGAGGCCAACCTGGGCGGCCTGGCCGAGCTGTGGCTGGGCAAGGACACCCCGCCCGACTTCCTGCACGTGTCCGCCGAGATCGGCATCGGTGCGGCCCTGGTCGTGGACGGCCGGCTGCTGCGTGGCGTCCGGGGCTTCGCGGGCGAGCTCGGCCATGTGCCGGTGCGCCCCGACGGGCCGCCGTGCGGCTGCGGCGGCGTGGGCTGCCTGGAGCAGTACGCCGGTGAGGACGCGGTGCTGCGCAAGGTCGGCCTCGACCCCGGCGAGGGCCGGGTGGGTCTGCTCGCGGAGCGCGCGGAGGCGGGAGACGAGGCGGTCCGGGCCGCGCTCGGGGACGCGGGGTCGGCACTGGGCATCGCCCTGACCGGGGCGGTCAACCTGCTGGACCCGCAGGCCGTGGTGCTCGGCGGTGAGCTGTCGGCCCTGGCTCCATGGGTGCTGCCGACGCTGCGCGAGGAGCTGTCGGCCCGCACGGCGGGGCGTACCTGCGAGGTGTCGGTCTCGCGGCTGGGCCCCGAGGGGCCGCTGCTGGGCGCCGCGCACTCGGTCATCCGCGGCGTGCTCGACGACCCGGCCTCGGTGGCGGAGCGGGACGCCTGAGGGCCCCGCTCCCCCGCCGCGTGCGGTGCGCCCGTGGGGAGCCCGTTCAGCAGAACCAGCCGTTCTGCACCCAACCCCGGCGGTTGATGTCCCCGTAGGCGAAGCCGTAGACCCAGTCCCCGCCGGCCTGTTCGACCAGGAAGGTCTGTCCCCGGTACAGGGTGCCCATCCACGCCCCGTGCGGCGCGGTGGTCCGCACGTACAGGTCCTGGGCGCAGACGGTCTCGCGGACGCCGGCCCTGCCGTCGGCTGCGGCGGCGGGACTCGCGGAGAGGGCGGTCGTCCCGGCCAGGGCCAGGAGCAGGGCGGTGAGCGTACGCGTGCGCGTCATCAGGCGTCCTCCACGTGGTCCGGTGACAGGGATCACCAGGAACCGAACCCGCCCAGGCACTCCTGCCGGACGTAGCCCCAGTCGTTGGGTCCGTAGTCGAAGGTGGCCGCCCAGCCGTTGTAGACCGGGTGGGCGCCGCGGGTGTGGCCGACCTTGTCGCCCCGGTACAGCACCCGCTTCAGGCCGGTCGGGCCGGAGGAGCTGTCGTAGTTGGCGTAGAAGCTGGCGCTGTCGCAGACGATGACCGCGTGCTCCGGTGGCGTGGGGGCCGCCTGTCCGGCGCCGGCCGCGCCCAGGACGAGCATCGCGGCGGAGGACAGGACAAGACTCGCCCGTGCAGTCGTGTTCATGACAGAGATGATGGCCGACGAGGCGCGAGAAGTCAGCACCCCGGCGCGAGGTACGCCGAGGGGGCGGTCCCGCCGTCGCGGAACCGCCCCCTCGATCACGTGGTCCTAACGCTCCTCGCGGAACAGGACGTGCTCCCGGGTCACCGGGTCGTACTTGCGCAGGGTCATCCGGTCCGGGTCGCTCAGCCGGTTCTTCCGCGTCACGTACGTGACCCCGGTTCCGGCGGTCGACCTCAGCTTCACCACGGGACGTGCGGTACTCCGTGCCATGGGTCCTCCTCTCGATCGGTTCATGCCAACAGCGCGGACCGGCGTCGCATTCCCCGGGCGTCCCGTGGCGGGAGCTCCGGCTCCCGGCCCCGCACCCTCCTCCACCGAATCCCTCCGCCCGACGCCTTGCCGCCCTCCCCGCCCCGCACGAGGATGTGACGAAGACCGCACGTCGCCGTCGCCTTGCGGGGAGCCGAGTTGACCGATCCATGGGTGGCCCTGGAGCCGGGAGCCGATCCGGCGGAGCGGGCACGGGACCTGCGCCGGGCCCACGAGACGTTCACCCTGGCCGGAACCGTCCCCCGGCCGGTGCGCCCGGTGGTCGCGGAGTCCTGGCGGCGCTCCGCCCGGGCCGGTGTCGGACCCGACCGCTCGGCGGACGTCGAACTGACCGACGCCGACCTCGACGCCTACCGCGCCGAGCACCCGCTCTCCCGGATGATGCCGCTGATCCGTGAGCTGGTCGGCACCTTCGCGGACGACGGCGGCCATCTGCTGGCGGTCTGCGACGCGCACGGACGGCTGCTGTGGGTGGAGGGCTGCCCCTCGGTGCGGCGGCGCGCGGACGCGATGAACTTCGTACCGGGCGCCCGCTGGTCGGAGAGCGCGGTGGGCACCAACGCGCCCGGCACCGCCGTCGCCGTCGACCGCCCCGTGCAGGTGTTCACCGCGGAGCACTTCTGCCGTCAGGCGCAGCCGTGGACCTGCGCCGCCGCCCCTGTGCACGATCCCCGCACCGGCCGGACGCTCGGCGCCGTCGACATCACCGGGGGCGACGGACTGGCCCACCCGCACAGCCTCGGCTTCGTCCAGGCCGTGGCCCGCGCCGTCGAGTCGCAGCTCGCCCTGCTGGCGCCGCCGCCGCACGGGGACGGCGCCCTGGAACTCACCGCGCTCGGCCGGGACGAGGCGCTGCTGCGGGCGCCCGGCGGACGGCGGCTGCGCCTGAGCAGGCGGCACTCGGAGATCATGGTGCTGCTCGCGCGCCACCCCGAGGGCCTGGGCGGCGAGGAGCTGGCCTGCGCGCTCTACCCGGACGAGACCGTGCCACCGGTGACCCTGCGCGCCGAACTGACGCGACTGCGACGGACGTTGGGCCCTGACGTGCTGGCCTCACGGCCGTACCGGCTGACCCTGCCGGTGGAGGCGGACGTGGATCTGGTGGAGCGGCGGCTGGAGACCGGCGCGGTCGCCGCGGCGGCGGCCGCGTACCCGGGACCGCTGCTGCCCTCCTCGCAGGCCCCCGCGGTGATCCGGCTGCGGCGGCGGACGGCGGACGGCCTGCGCGCGGCGCTGATCGCCCGGGGTGACGCGGACCTGCTGGCCGACTGGGCGCACTCCCCGTGGGGCGAGGACGACCTCGACGTCTGGCGCGCCCTCGCCGCGGTCCGCCCCACCCCCGCCGTCCGCTCCCGGCTCACCGCCCTGGAGCGCGAACTCGGCCTCCCGGCAGCGCTGTTCGCACCTGGGCGACGGCACGCAACGTCCGTGCAACGTCGGTCCTCCTAGCCTGCCCGACCAGAGCTGATCGAGCCGTCCGACGGCGGGCGGCGCATCTCCGGGAGGCAGACAGATGACCCGTTACGCAGCACCGGGCACCGAGGGCGCGATCGTCTCCTACCAGTCGCGGTACGACCACTTCATCGGCGGCGCGTACGTGCCGCCGGCCCGCGGCCAGTACTTCGAGAACCCGTCCCCCGTGAACGGGCAGCCGTTCACCGAGGTCGCGCGCGGCACCGGGGAGGACGTGGAACGCGCCTTGGACGCCGCCCACGCCGTCGCGCCGGGCTGGGGCCGCACGTCCGCGACGGAACGCGCCGGCATCCTGCTGAAGATCGCGGACCGGATGGAGGCGAACCTGGAGAAGCTGGCGGTCGCCGAGAGCTGGGAGAACGGCAAGCCGGTCCGCGAGACGCTGGCCGCCGACATCCCTCTGGCGATCGACCACTTCCGCTACTTCGCGGGAGCCGTCCGCGCCCAGGAGGGCTCCCTCGCGGAGATCGACGACGACACCGTCGCCTACCACTTCCACGAGCCGCTGGGCGTGGTCGCCCAGATCATCCCGTGGAACTTCCCGATCCTGATGGCGGTCTGGAAGCTCGCCCCCGCGCTGGCGGCGGGCAACGCGGTCGTCCTCAAGCCCGCCGAGCAGACGCCCGCCTCGATCCACTACTGGCTGAGTCTGGTCTCCGACCTGCTCCCGCCGGGCGTCCTCAACATCGTCAACGGCTTCGGCGTGGAGGCCGGCAAGCCGCTGGCCTCCAGCCCGCGGGTCGCCAAGGTCGCGTTCACCGGCGAGACCACCACCGGCCGCCTGATCATGCAGTACGCCTCGGAGAACATCACCCCGGTCACCCTGGAACTGGGCGGCAAGTCGCCGAACATCTTCTTCGACGACGTCTCGCGCTCCCGCGACGACTTCTTCACGAAGGCGCTGGAGGGCTTCGCCATGTTCGCCCTCAACCAGGGCGAGGTCTGCACCTGCCCCTCCCGCGCGCTGATCCAGCGCGGTCACTACGGCGACTTCCTCGCCGCGGCCGTCGAGCGGACGGAGCGGATCGTCCCGGGCCACCCGCTGGACACCGACACGATGATCGGCGCCCAGGCCTCCAACGACCAGTTGGAGAAGATCCTGTCCTACCTGGACATCGGCCGCCAGGAAGGAGCCAAGGTGCTCACCGGGGGCGAACGCATCGACCACGGTGGCGAGTTGCAGGGCGGTTACTACGTCCAGCCGACCATCTTCGAGGGCGACAACAGCATGCGGATCTTCCAGGAGGAGATCTTCGGCCCGGTCGTCTCCGTCACCTCCTTCGACGACTTCGACGACGCGATGAAGATCGCCAACGACACCCTCTACGGCCTGGGCGCCGGCGTCTGGACCCGCGAGTCCACCACCGCCTACCGGGCGGGCCGCGCCATCCAGGCGGGCCGCGTGTGGACCAACTGCTACCACGCCTACCCGGCGCACGCCGCCTTCGGCGGATACAAGGGCTCGGGCATCGGCCGCGAGACCCACAAGATGATGCTGGAGCACTACCAGCAGACGAAGAACCTCCTGGTCTCCTACTCCGCCAAGGAGGTCGGGTTCTTCTGAGACCCGCGGAAGGGTGCCTGTCCGGCGAGGACGCGGGGCAGGCACCCTTCCGTCGTCCCCCGGCGACCGGTGACGGCCGGAGCCGGAGCCGCCTGCTGGATCTTGAGATGACGGACGGCCCGTGGCAGGCTCATGCCGCATGATCGACGACTTCGCGAAGGACACCCTGCACGGGAGACTGCGCCAGGACCGCACGGCGCTGCTCTGGAAGCTCGACGGCCTGTCGGAGTACGACGCCCGTCGGCCCCTGACCGCGACCGGGACCAACCTGCTCGGCCTGGTCAAGCACGTGGCCACCGTCGAGGCCAGGTACTTCGGCGAGGTCTTCGGCCGCCCTTCCCCGGAGCCGCTGCCCCGGTGGCAGGACTCCGACGGCAGCGATCTGTGGGCTGCCGAGGACGAGACCCGCGAGCAGATCGTCGCGTTCTACCGGCGCACCTGGGAGCACGCCGACGCGACGATCGACGGGCTCCCCCTCGACGCCCCCGGCCGCGTGCCGTGGTGGTCCGGACCCCATGCCGACACCAACCTGTTCGGCGTGCTGATCCACGTGCTCGGCGAGACCGTCCGGCATACCGGGCACGCCGACATCCTGCGCGAGGGCCTCGACGGCCGCACCGGGCTGCGGCCCCAACACGAACAGCGGATCGACGAGGAGGCCCGCGCGGCCCACCGGGCGAAGATCGAGCGGGCCGCGAGGGCGGTGGCGCCGCACGAGGCCTGAAGGGCTGTCCCGTAACCGTCGGCCCCAGGCGATCGGTACCTTCAGCAGGGCCGCGAACGGTCCGTGCGGAGAACTTCTGACTGATGGTGATGAGCCTGCGATGAGTGAACTGACGAAGCCCGAGGTCGCCTTGCCGGAGGGCGACGCTCCTACTGAGCTGACCGTCCGGGACCTGGTCGTCGGGGACGGAGACGAGGTGAGGCCGGGCATGGTGGTCCTGGTCCACTACGTCGGGGTGACCTTCGAGTCCGGGAAGCAGTTCGACGCCTCCTGGGACCGCGATCAGCCGTTCAAGTTCGCCCTGGGCGGTGGCAAGGTCATCAAGGGCTGGGACCGGGGGGTGAGGGGGATGAAGGTCGGCGGTCGACGCGAGATCATCGTTCCCCCGCGTCTCGGCTACGGCAGTCAGTCGCCCTCGCCGTTGATCCCGGCCGGCTCGACCCTGGTCTTCGTCGTCGACCTGCTGGACTCGTACTCCAGCACCCACGGGTGGAGCAACACCTGGAGGTCCTGACAAGGGCGTGTGAGTGGCGGTGATCGATCACCGGTCCGACGCCGAGGGCCCACACCCTGCGCGCCGGGGGCGCCTGGAGCGGCCCTACCGACCTCCGGGGGCGGGCGGTGGCCCCCCCGCCCGCCCCCGGAGCGACCAGGGTCGGTCCCGGCGGCCGGTTGCCGCCGGGACCGCCGTCAGGTGTTGTTCACGAGGCGCCAGCGGTTGTCCGCGGAGCCGTCGTCGGGGGCCTGGACCGCGAAGGCGCCGCGGGCGGTGGAGTTGCCGGCGATGCCGAGGAGCTTGCCGCTGTGGGCGTTGCGGATCTTGTAGGTCCCGTCGCCCTGGGCCAGCAGCGTCCAACGGTGGTCGGCGGTGCCGTTGTCCGCCCACTGAAGGACGGTCGCGTTGTCGGCCGTCGACATGTCCTGCACGCCGAGCACCTTGGCGCTGTGGACGTTGCGCAGACGGACCGCGTCGCCGTCGGTGATCATCTCCCAGTTGTGGTCGGCCGTGCCCGAGTCGTCCCACTGCAGGGCGCGGCCACCGTCCGCGGTGGACATGTCCTGGACGCCCAGGACCATGCCGCTGGCCGCGTTGACCAGCCGGACGGATCCGGTCGGCGTGCCGGAGCCGCCGCCGGTGTTCCAGTAGACGGTGTAGTTGTGTCCGTGCGCGTCGTGGAACGGGCCGAGGTTGACGGTGGACCCGCCGGCCGTGGCGGTGAAGGCCAGCGAGGTGCTGTTGGTGCGCCTGAGCGTGGCGGTGTCCAGGCGCGGCAGGGAGGTGAGCGTGGTGTTGCCGTAGTTGCCGGACAGCACGACCGGGCCGTAGGTGACCGCGGCGACGTCCGGGTTGTCGTTGGCCGCCCGTACGACGACCCGCATGGGCAGCCGGACGGTGACCGTGTCGCCGGCGCTCCAGGTACGGGTGAGGGTGGCGTAGCTGCCGGGGGTGGCCTGGATGTTCTGGACGGCGCCGTTGACGCTGACGGTGGCGCCCGTGGTCCAGGCGGGGATGCGGATGCGCAGGGGCCAGGTGCCGCCGGCGTTCCCGGTGACCTGGAGGGTGGTGGTGTCGCCCACCGGATAGGAGGTGGTCTGGGTGACGGTGATGCCGCGCTGCGACCAGTTCAGGACCGAGGGCACGAACAGGTTGACGGTCAGGGTGTCGCCGTTGTGGAAGTACACCGAGTCCATCAGCCGGGTGTGCATCTCCAGGCCGGTTCCCTGGCAGCACCAGAACGAGTTGTAGTCCGTGCTCCACGTGCCCCCGCCCCAGGCCGGCCCCACGCCGCGTCTGCCGCCCGGGTTCAGCGGGGTGAAGTAGGTGACGTGTCCGTGGGAGTCGGCCGGGTTCTGCTGGCCGATCATCTGGTTCAGCCAGGCCCGCTCGTAGTAGTCGAAGTACTCCGCCCGGTCCGGCTCGAGCGTGTACAACTCCCGCGTGAGGTCCAGCATGTTGAAGGTGTTGCAGCTCTCGCAGGTGTCCTGGTTCAGGTAGCCGGCGATGGCGTTCGGGGCCCGGAAGTGCTCGGCCTGGCTGTTGCCGCCGATGGCGTAGGTGTGCGCGCCGACGCAGATCTTCCAGGCGTTGCCGGCGATGTCGCGGTAGCGGGTGGTGCCGGTGGCCTTGAACTCCCGCACCGCGCCGATCCACTTGGGGACCTGGGTGTTGGCGTGCAGTCCGTTCAGCCGGTCCTGGTTGGCCGCCAGCGGGTCGAAGACCGAGGCGTGGTCGAACCTCCGCGCGACGGTGAGCCATCGTGCGTCGCCGGTCTGCTGGTACAGGTCGGCCAGCACGTCGTTCATGCCGCCGAACTCGGTGCCGAGCATCGCCTGCATCTGTGCGGTGCTCAGCGCGCCGGTGCGCCGGTCGACCCAGGCGGCGAGGGAGAGCAGCACGTCGCGGGCCTGGGTGCTGCCGATCAGGCGCCAGACGTCCAGCAGGCCGGCGAGCGTCTTGTGGACCGCGTAGTAGGGCACGTTACCGTTGGACAGGGTCCGCTGCTCGAGCGCGGTGAAGTCCGACTCGGGGAACCCGGAGAGGTATCCGGCGCCGAACCCGGCCGCGGCGTTGTTGGCCTGGCACTTGGCCAGCTCGGCGACCATGCGGGTCGCCTTGTCCCGGCACACGGTGTCGCCGGTCACCGCGTAGGACTGCGCCCAGGCGGTGAGGAAGTGTCCCTGCACATGGGTGCGGAAGGGGAACGACGGGGCGTCCCAGCCGCCGTTCGCCGACGCCCCGTTGGTGGGCAGCCGGTGGTTGGCTCGGAAGTTGTACAGCAGCCGGTCGACGTCGACGAACCGCAGATAGTTCAGTGTGCGGTTCTGGTTGTCCAGCCACCGGCTCGCGGTCAGCCGCACCTGCCCCAACTCGAAGGGATGGGCCAGGACCCCGATGTCGGCACGCGCGGGAGGGAGGACGGCCGCCTGCGCGGGCGAGCCGCCCAGAAGCGGCTCGGCGACGGACGCGACGGCCGCCGCCCCGGCGGTCTGCAGAAGGCGCCGTCTGCTGAGGGGTAAGGACACCGTGCACCTCTTTTCTTTCCTTGGTCGGAGGTCTCCCGTCGGAGACCGGGTCCGGGGGTTACGGCGCGACGCGGAAGGTGGCGTCCTGCCGGTCCGAAGCGCTGGACGCCGTGTCGAGCGGGTCGATGCGCAGCTGGTAGTTGCTGTGCCGCAGGTAACGGGTGGGGAAGTTGTGGGAACGGAACGACGCCCAGGAGGAGTCGGCGAGGCCCGCCGTCCGCTGGAAGGTCGCGTCAGCCCGGAAGGTGGCGGTGCCGTCGTCCGGGTCGAGACGCACGGCGTAGTTGCTGTGCCGCAGGTAGTTGCCCGGGTAGTTGACGGACTCGAAGGAGACACCCGAGGAGGAGGCGAGCCCGGGGACGGTCCGCCACAGCTGGTCCTGGTACGGGTCGAAGGGGTAGGCGTCGATACGGCCCAGGCGGTCGGCGTGCCGCACGAAGCGGTCGGGGAAGTTGTACGACTTCAGCCGCACCCACTCGGGTGCGCCCCAGCGGCCGACCGCGGCCGCGTACTCGGCGTCGGTGATGCCGATGATGGAGCCGTGCTTGGAGTTCAGCGGGGGCGTGTAGTCGCGCTGGTTCATCGGCGCCCAGGAGTTGGCGCCGATGTTCGTCTGCGACCAGGCGTAGTAGTCGTTGTTGACCGGGCTGAACGAGTCGCCCCACAGCCGCCAGCCGCCCTCGTTGTTCCTGACGAGCAGGGGCGCCTCGATGGCGTTCCCCTGTCTGAGCCCACTGGTGTAGGTGGTGAAGCTGTTGGGCGCGCCGGTGGAGGACCTCGCACCGTAGAGCAGGCCGTCGCTGAGGTTCTTGTAGTACAGGTAGGTGGTGCCGCCGTCCACGACGACGTCGCCGTCCAGGACGCCGGGGCTGGGGCTGAAGTACACCTGGGGCGAGCCGACCGAACGGAAGTCGGTGGTCCAGTTGGCCATCAGGACGTCGCGTCCGCCGTTGACCGCCGAGTAGACGATGCCGTACTGACCGCGGGAGGCGTCCCAGAAGGCGGTCGGCGCCCAGGTGTGGGTGCTCGACGTGTGCATCTGGAGGCGGCGGTAGCCGGTGAACCCGCTGAGGTCGGTCGAGTCGTAGACGTGCAGGTACTGGCTCCAGCGGCTGAAGTCGGTGCCCTTGAGGTCGGTGGCGAGCACGACGAAGGCGCCGTCCTGCTTGCGGAGGATGAAGGGGTCGCGCAGGCCCTGTTCGCCGGCGGAAGGGGTGACGACGGGACGGTTCTGGTTCAGCGGGGTCCAGTTGAGTCCGTCCCGGCTGACCGCCAGGTGCAGGCCGTAGTCCGCGCCCTGGCCGTTCGGGGATTCGGTGAAGTAGACCATGGCGTATGCCGTGTTGGCCGCCGCGACGGCCGAGGGGGCCGCCGCCGCGCGCGTGGCGGGCGCGAGGGCTCCGAGCGCGGCTCCCGCCGCGGCCAGACCGAACGATCGTCTGCTGAGGTGCATGCTCTCTCTCCAGCTCTGCTGTCGGGCTCGGGACGCCGGCCTCCTCCTCGGATCTCGGCCCACGCGCGGGGAGGAGGTGACCGCGGCGGAGCCGGGTGCGGCAGGAGGAGCGGGGGGTGCCACAGGCCGTGAGGCGATCACGGAAGGCCGGCCCTGGGCCGGTCCTATGAGCGGTAGGGCTGTTCGGCAGTCAGTGTGAGCGCTAACACTCTCGGGGAGCAAGAGTCGTGCGCCGGATGAGGCGGTGGAGGCGGTTCCGAGCCAGCGGCCGGTGCATCACGGGGAACGCGTTCGTCCAGTTCAGAGCCGTGGAATGTTAGCGCTCACAATCGGTCCCCGCAGCAGGCTCGGCCGATTCACGTCGGTCCGGCGCGTTCGTGACTCCCCTAGGATGCCCTGACCGGCCGGAGTGAAGGGGTTCACGTGGCGGAGGTACCCGGCGCACGCGCGGAGTTGGACCGGCTCGGGCGTGACCTCCGAGCGGCGCTCGTGAAGTTGGTCGAGGACCTCACCCCTGGCACCGACCTCGGCCTGCTCCCTCTCGGTGAGCCCGCGGTCGTCGACTGGCACGAGCCCCTGGGGTACCGGTACTCCACCACGTTCCGCGGGCACCGACCCGCCGGAGTCGCCGCCGCCGGCATCGTGCCCCGTGCGGCGAGGTCGCTCGGCCGGGCCGGGTGGGAGGTCCTGGAGCCGGCGGAGGACGAGGAGGGCGGGAAGGGCGGGGAGCCCGAGTGGGCCACCGACGACACGGGTGACCGGTACCGCCTGACCGCCCGCCACCCCGACGGCAACGTCGTCGAGCTCCGTGTGGACGCCTACGGCTCCGCCGTGCTGTTCCTCGGGCGGACCCCGGTGACGGCCCTGTACGAGCCGCGGGAGTTCCGGTGGCCGGAGCCGGTCCGGACGTCCGCGACGCTCGCGCCCGGCCACCTGCTCTGCTACGAGTGCGACGGCCTCGGCGCCTGCGACTGCTGCGGGGGCCGCGGGTGGCTGCCGAGCGAGCCGCACGGGCGCGGCCGCTGCCCCCAGTGCGCCACCCGGCGTGTCTGCCCCATCTGCCGCGGCGCGGGTGAGCTGGCACTTTCCCAGTTGTCGGCCTACCAGAGGACCCAGTATCCGGAGCTGAGCCCCTGACCGTGCCCGCGGCGGTCCCGCACCACAGCGGGAAAGTGAGGCCGACGAGGCCGGCGTTGCCGCCGTGGCGCGGCGGCAACCGAGGCGACCGGTCCCTCGCCGCCAGGCCTCCTCGCGGGCGGCGGCCCGCGAGGAGCACCTGGCGCGCCCTCTCCTCCTCGCCCGGGAGCGGCGTGGACAACTCAGGCGCTCATGGGAGCAGTCTCGGGCGTGTTGGTCGTGCGCGGTCAGCGCGTCACCACGGCGCCGGCGACGGCGGCGGAACCACCGGGGGGCGGTCGTCGCAGGTGAGGGTGTTGGGCAGGAGCCACTCCCCCAGCCAGGGGCCGGCCGTCCCGCCGCCGTCGTTGCCCCCGAGGTCGGTCAGGGCGAACTCGGAGCCGGCCGGGGTGAAGTGGAAGGTTCCGCAGTTGTTGACGCCGACCGCGCCCACGTTGCGGGCGTCGACGTTCTCGAAGGTCGCGCCGCCCGCCGCCCGGGCGCTCACCACGGAGGTGCCGGTGCCGTCCACCCTGACGTCCGTGAAGTGGACGTCGTCGATGGAGTACAGGTCCTTCACCGGCCAGTCCGCGACCAGCATGATCGCGTTGTAGGTGCTGTCGAGGTAGTGGTCGCCGGTCACCCGGATGTCGGCGGCGATGTCCTTGTCCAGTGCCGAGAACCAGATCGCGCCGAGGCCGATCTTCCAGTTCAGTTCGTAGGTGCCCGCCCGCACCGTGGTGTTGTTCCTGATCCACAGGTGCCCGGTGAACGGCTCGGCGCCGAAGCGCGCGCCGACGTGCAGGGCGCTGCCCTCGCGGACCGGGTCGGCGATCAGGTTGTGCGAAACGGTGGTGTCCGCGCCGCCGTAGATCGCGATGCCGTTCGCCAGGACCGGCGACTGCACGGTGTTGTGGTCGAAGGTGTTGCGGGCGTTGGTGGTCCTCTCCGCCCACATGGCGAGGCCGTCGTCCCCCGAGTTGCGCACGAGGTTGTTGCGCACGACGGAGTCGGTGACGCCGGTGTGGAAGTTGAGGCCGTCGGCGATCTGGTCGGTGATCACGTTGTTCGTCGCGGTGAAGTTCTTCATCGGGCCGTCGAACCACATGCCCACCTTGGTGTGGTGGAGGTACAGACCGTCGACGGAGGAGTCGCTGAGCGAGCCGCCGATGCCGTTCACCTGGTCGGTGTCGACGCGCTCGCGGACGTCGCCCTCGACGGCGAAACCGGAGAGGTGGACGTCATGGCTGCCGCCCTCGGCGGCGCTTCTGCCGTAGAAGCCGACCCCGGTGTGCGTCGAGCCGTCGGGCGCGGGGGTCTCGAGTTCGACCTCGCGGCCCTTGATGACGGTGTACCAGCTGCCGGCGCCCTCGATCGTGACGTCGTCGACGGCGATGTGCCGGTTCACCTGGTACGTGCCCGGCGGGATGTGGACCGTGCGGTGGGCGCGCCGGGCGTGCGCGATGGCGCGGTCGAGCGCGGCCGCGGACTCACGGCGTCCGGTGGGGTCCGCGCCGAAGGCCAGGACGTTCACCGCCGCGCGGGGAGCGGCCTGCGGTCTGCCGACGCGCTGCGACTCGAGCAGGTCGATCACCGTCCACGCGGCGGTCGACCTGGCGGGCATCGTCAGCCGGACCTTGGCGCCCGCCGGGTGGGTACGCCCGAGCAGGAGGCGCTGCTCGTCGTAGAAGTGGTGCGGACGGAAGGGCTTGGTGATCTGCGGTGCGGGCGTGGTCTCCTTCGGGACGCAGCCGCACTCGGTGATCCACCAGTCGGGGTGCAGCAGGTCGGCGTCCGGGTCGTTGGTGAACGGGTACTGGTTGTAGAGCCAGGAGTACTGCGAGGTCAGGGTCATCGGCGTGCGTCCGCGGCCGTCGACCGTGACGTCGAGGGGCGCGGTGATGCCGCCGCCGTCCGGGGCGTCGGGGATGCTGTAGCGCACGGTGATCGCGTTCGCGTCGGCCGGTAGGGTGAACTCGACGTGCTGCCCCTTCAGCAGCTTGACGGCGGAACGGCCCGACGCCTCGGAGGGCAGCGTGTAGGCGGCGCGGTCGGGGCCGATGGCCGTGCCGGTGGTCGTGGCCGACTCCGCCTCCTGCTCGACGAGGCCGAGGTCCGCGCCTCGGCCGGTGACCAGCGAGGGGGCGAGGCCGGCTCGGGTGGCGGCGGGCACCGTGGCCGTGCGCGTGGCGGCGTCGGCCGCCACGGCCGGGGTGGCGGCGAGTCCCGCCGCCACGGTGAGTGCGGCGAGCAGCAGGGCGACGCCTCGGCGGGGCGGACCGCCCGATCTGCGCGAGGTGGCCGCCGCGGTGAGCTTCCGTGCCATGGAGTCACTCGTTCCTGTGGGTGAGGGGCCCGTGGGGAAGTTGGGCCGATGGGTGCGGTCCTGCGGGTGCGGGTGAGCCGCTGGGGACTTGTGGGAACGATGGGTCGGTGGGTCCGTGATGTCGGGCGTGTCGGTGAGGCACTCAGGTGCGGACCCGGCGGTCCGAGCCCGGTGGTGCGGACCCTGAAGTACGGACCCGGCGGCGCGGACCCGGCGGTGCGGGCGCGTGGCGTGAATCCGTAGGTGGGGCGGGTTGATGGGGCTCCCAGGTGCAGGCCGGTAGGCAGCCCCCCGGGTGGTACGCCCCTGAAGCGGGGCGTCGGCGCGCAAGCCTCGCGTGGCGCTCACCGCCGGGCGTCCCGCAGGCTCCGCAGGAGGGCGACGTCGAGGTGGTCGACCTCTCGCGGTGGGTAGCCGCGGTGGAAGGCGAGCTGCTGCTCGACCGACAGGCACGGCACCGTGCGGCCGTCGAGACGGCCCCGGGCGAAGGCGCCGTGCGGGTAGGGGAAGAAGCCGCCGTGGAGGTCGGGCTGCCGGCCCACCCCGTCGGCGTCGAACACCACCGGGTGGAGGTCGACCCAGCGACGCCCCGGCGCCGCGAGTTCGACCCGTGTCGGTCGCTGGTCGGTCTCCACCCGGTAGCCGAGCGACGCCAGGGCCTCCAGCGCCGCGGGCTCGCCCGCCGCGTCCAGGGCCAGGTCGACGTCCCGGTGCTCGCGCGTCCGCCGCCCCGCCAGGACGTCCACGCCCCAGCCGCCGGCGACCCAGCACCGCGTGCCCGTCGGCTCCAGGGCATCCAGGACGCCGAAGAGGTCCGTGATGTCCATCGCGGTGATGCCTCCTTCGCACTCCGCCGCGGAACCGGCGCCCGCCGCGGGGATGCTGCGCCTTGTCCGCGCGGCCGCTGCCGGTGACGGCGGCCTTGACCTCGCTGGGGGTGTGC